>CAZPJF010000037.1:0-15610 GCA_964586095.1 uncultured Gemmatimonas sp.
GGTCTCCGTCCGGTCCTGGTGCTGCCGCGTCGGGTCGCCATGTGCTTGGCTGGTTGATTTAATCGTACAGTTAACACCGAAGCTAGTGGGCACCCCGAGGCCCGCGCAAGCCCCGCCCGGGTCCCCCCGCCGCCACATCTATATTCCAGCCGATGCTCGGCCTCGCGCTCCGCCTCCTCCCGCACGCCCTCGTCAGCCCGCGCACCGCGCGCGCGCTCCTCGTCGTCGCCTGGCGGTTCCGCCGCAACCGCTGGTGGGCGCGCCCGCCGTTCCTTCCCCTGCCCGCGCGCGACTACGTGCGGTGGCGCATGTACACGGCGTACGGCCGCCACGACGCCGTCCCACCCCTCGAGGATGTCATCCGGTACGCGCGCTGGGCCGCGCGCATCGGCTGACCATCGCGCGCCGCCGGGGGATCGCGACGGTGACCACGCGCGACGCAGCCGACCCGGCGGCCTTCGAGTCCCGACTCAGGGCGCAGGCGCTCGGCCTCGGCTTCGACCTCGTCGGTCTCACCACGCTCGGTCCCGCCGAGACCGCGCCCGCGTTCGAGCGGTGGCTCGCGGCAGGGCATCATGGCGAGATGGACTACCTTCGCCGCGGCGCCGAACTGCGGCGGGATTCCACGCGCCCGGAGCCCGGGATGGTGAGCGCGGTCGTCGTGGCGCTCGACTACGGCGGCCGGTCACCCGACGGTCCCGTCGCGCGCTACGCGCGCGGCGACGACTACCATCGCGTGCTCTGGGACCTGCTCGACGAGTTGCTCGCGTGGGTGCGCGCCGAGCGCGGCCCCGCGGTGCGCGGGCGCGCCTACGTCGACACCGGCCCGATCCTCGAGCGCGACCTCGCGCGCCGGGCCGGACTCGGCTGGTTCGGGAAGAACAGCATGCTCATCAATCCGCGCCGCGGCTCGTTCTTCTTCCTCGGCGCGCTCTTCCTCGATCTCCCGCTCACACCCGACCCGCCCTTCGCCGAGGAGCACTGCGGCACCTGCACCCGGTGCCTCGACGCCTGTCCCACGCAGGCCTTCCTCGCGCCCGGCGTGCTGGATGCGCGCCGGTGCATCTCATATCTCACCATCGAGAGCCGCTCGCCGATCCCCGCGGAGTTCGCGGCCGCGGTGGGCTCGCACGTCTACGGGTGCGACGTCTGCCAGGACGTCTGCCCGTGGAACGAGAAGTTCGCGTCGCCGCCGCCGGGCGGGCCGCTCGCGCCCAAGGCGTGGCTCGCCCGCGCGGATGCGCGCGCGCTCGCGCGGGAGCTGCTGGCCATGGACGAGACGGAGTACCGGGCGCGGTTCCGGCACTCAGCGATGAAGCGCGCCAAGCTCGCCGGCCTGCGACGGAACGCGCAGGCCGTGCTCGACGCGGACGCGCGACGCGACTGAGGACGGCGACGCGGAGCGGCGCACCTCCTCGGCGATCGCGTGCGCGAGCCGCATGCTCCGCGGCATCCGCATCGCGTTCATCGCGATCGCGACCCCGATCCCCTCCGCCGGATAGATCCTCACCTCGGTGGTCGCGCCGGCTCCCGCCCCCTCGTGGTTCAGGAAGCGCACCGTGCCGGCACGACCCAGCTTCCACCCGAGCCCGACCGCTTCGCGGGACACGATGCCGGCGGCGCCTCGGGCCACCGGCGACTGCATCGCGTGCACCGACCCGGGCCCGAGCACCGGCCCGCCGCCGCGCAGGTGCGCGACGAGCAGTGCGGCGAAGTCGGTGACGGTCCCCACGAGCCCGCCGATCGCCTCGGTCGCCAGGTCGTACGGGTGCAGGGCGACGAATCGGGCGGTGCGCTCCGCGTACAGGCGCGCCGTCGTCGCGGGGTGCAGGAGCCGCAGCGCGAGCCGCATCGGGTCCCATCGATCGATGTAGCCGGTCATGAGCCGCAGCGGGTCGACGCCGCCGACGGTGAGTCCCGCCGACACGCCAAGCGGCGCGAGCACCTCCTGCACGAGGTACGACGCGAAGCGCCGACCCGTCCCGGCCTCGATGAGCGCGCCGAGCAGCGCGTAGTTGACGTTGGCGTACGCCACCGACCGCCCCGGCGCGCGCGCCGGGCGGATGGGAAAGAGCGCGAGCGCCTCGGTCGCGCTGAGGCTGGGCTCGCCCGGGAAGCGCACCGTCAGCAGCCCGCGCAGCGAGTCCCGCAGTCCCGAGGTGTGGCTGAGCAGCTGTCGAACGGTGATCCCGCCGAGCGGCCCCGCGCCGGGCAGGAGATCCGCCACCCGGTCCTCGAGCCGGAACGCGCCCCGCTCGACGCACTGCATGACCGCGGTCGCCGTGAAGAGCTTGGTGCCGGAGAAGAGATGATGCACCGTCGCCTCGGTCGCGGCGCGGCCGGACCGCAGGTCCGCGAGGCCGACGCCGCCGGCCCAGCGGACGCCGCCGGCGTCGACGAGCGCGACCGAGGCCCCGGGCACGTGGTGGGCGCGGAGGAGCGTCGCGATGCGCGCATGGAGCGCGCGCGGGATCGTGGTCATGCAGCCGCCTCCGCCGTGATCGCGACCACCCGCTTGCCGAGGAGTCCGCGCCGCTCGAGCGCGCGATGCGCGTCGACGATCCCCTCCAGCGGCCAGGTCGCCGCGACCGGCATGCGCAGCGCGCCCTCCCAGCAGAGGCGCGCGATGGTCGCGAGGTCGTCGGCCTCGGGATGCACGATGACGAAGCCGTAGCGCGTGGTGCCGAACCACCGCGCGGCGAGCCTGGAGAACGGCGCCCGCACGAACACGCCGACGTCCGGCGCCACCGCCACCCAGCGGCCCCCCGGCGCGAGCACCCCGTGATGCGACCGCGCTCCCGCACCGCCCGCGCACTCGAGGACGACGTCGACGACGCCGTGCGAGGTCGCGACCGCCTCGATCGACGGCGACACGCACTCCGCCCCGAGTGCACGGACGGCGTCCGCGTGCTCGGGACGCGCCACGGCGATCACGTGCGCGCCGAGCGCGCGGGCGATCTGGACGGCCGCCAGCCCGACACCGCCCGTGGCCCCGGTGACGAGCACACGCTCCCCGCGCCGCACGCGCGCGACATCGCGCAGCGCCTGAAGCGCGGCCGTGCCGACGAGCGGCACCGCGGCCGCCTCCGTCCAGCGCAGCGCCCGCGGTGCGGACGCGAGCCACCGTCGGGGCACCGCCACGTACTCGGCCGCGGTCCCACCGCGCGTCCCATCGAGGAAGCCCATCACCCGGGCTCCCGGCTCGAGGTCGCGCACCTCCGCCCCGGTCGCGACGACCTCACCCGCGAAGTCGAAGCCGGTCCCGCGCCTCGCGCGCCCGCGGCGCCGCAGCTGGGCATCCTTCGGGTTCAGGCCGGCCGCGTGCACGCGCACGAGGACCTCGTCCGCGCGCGGAACGGGGACCGGGACCCGGGCGACGTGGAGTCGCTCGGCGTCGCCGCGCGCCGTGGCGCGGGCTGCCCGCATGGTCGTGGGAATGGACGGCATGGCCGGGGATCCTCAGTGGCTGGGAGTGGCGCGGAGGCCGGCCCAGAGCCACCGCAGGTGCGCGAGACAGGCCCGCTCGATCGCCGCGGCACTCGCGCGGCGCATCACCACGGGCAGGCCGAGGAAGACCGTCGCGAGCGCCACGAGGAGCGCGTCGGCGTCGGTCCGGCGCGGCAGCTCGCCGCGTGCGATCGCCGCGCGGATGAGCGGCGGCAGCAGCTCCTGCAGCCCGCGGCCCTCGACGGACTCGATGCCGTCGAGCCCCGGATACCGGAGCAGCCGCTCCGCCGGCGTGATCTCGGCGAACTCCGGCGCGGTCCGCAGGCGCACCTGCCCCGCGATCACCTCGGCCATCGGCTCCGGATGCGCCGCGAACTCCCGCGCTGTCCGCACGAAGATCCCCTCGATCGCGGCGAGGCCTCCCGCGCTCGCCTCGAGGCGCGCGGCATGCCACGCCATCTCGATCGACCAGAGCTGCACGAAGTAGGTGAGCAGGTCACCCTTGCGGGGGAAGTAGTTGAAGAAGCTCGCCTCGGAGACCTGCACGGCGGCGCAGAGCTCCCGCACCGTCACCTCGTCGAACGGGCGGCTGGCGATCGCGCGCAACGCGGCATCCAGCAGCCCGAGCTTGGTGCGGGCATGTTTCCGCTCGCGGAGCGGCCGGCGGTCGAAGGCGGCGTTGGTCGTCATGCGATTAGTATAGTTGACTCTATTTTTGGTGTCAACTATATTTTTCTGAACCCGCCAGCACCCATGCCATCGACCCCGCACGCCCACCTCCTCGTGGACTCGGTGGTGCACGCCCTCCCGGACGGCACGCCGCTCCTATCCATCCCGTCGCTCGCGATCGGCGACGAGCGGATCGCGCTCGTCGGAGCGAACGGGTCGGGGAAGAGCACGCTGTTGCGCCTGCTCGCCGGTGACCTCGCTCCGCAGGTGGGGTGCATCGCGCGGCCGTCGCGCGTGGGCTGGGTGCCGCAGGGACGGCTGCCCGCAGGGGACGCGCCTGCGGAGGGGCGTGCGCGCGTCGCGCCTGGGACCGCGTCACCGAATGCCGCGCATGCACCCAGCGTGGCCGACGCGCTCGGCGTCGGGGCGGCGCTCGCCGCCCTCGCCCGGGTGGACCGCGGGGACGGCACCGCCGAGGACCTCGCGCTCATCGCGGACCGCTGGGACCTGCGCGCCCGCAGCGAGCGTGCCCTGGCCGCCCTGGGGCTCGCTCACCTGCCGCTCGAGCGGCCGCTCACGGATGTGAGTGGCGGCGAGGCCACGCGGCTGGCGCTCGCCGCGCCGTTGGTCCACGAGCCCGACCTCCTGCTCCTCGACGAGCCGACGAACGACCTCGACGCCGACGGACGTGCCCGCGTCCGCGCGCTCGTGGCCGAGTGGCCACGTGGCCTGGTCGTCGCCTCGCACGACCGCGCGCTCCTCGCGGTGGTCGACCGCGTGATCGAGCTGGAGGGCGGCGTGCTCCGCAATCATGGGGGCGGCTGGGCGGCGTACCTCGCCCAGCGCGCCGCGGAACGGGACGCGCTCGAACGGGACCATGCGAACGCGCGCGCGACGCTCGAGCGCGCCGAGCGCCAGGCGCAGGCCGTGCGCGAACGACAGTCCCGGCGCGATGCCGCCGGACGGCGCTCACGGGATGACGGGAGCCAGCCCAAGCTGGTGCTCAACGCGCGCCGCGAGCGCAGCCAGGGGACCGGCGCCCGCCTCGCGGAGTCGTCGGCGCGCACCGTGGCGGACGCCCGCGAGCGGTTCGACGCGCTCCGCGCGCGGCTCCACGCGCGCGACGCGCTCCGCATGCGGCTGCCCGGGAGCGGGCTCGCGGCGGGCACCGTGGTCGCGAGCCTCTCCGGTGTGGCCGCCGGCCCACCGGGGATACCCCTGCTTCGCGGGGTCGACCTCGACATCGTGGGGCCGGAGCGCGTCGCCATCATCGGCCCGAATGGCGCGGGGAAGTCCACGCTGCTCCGCCTGCTCGCGGGGCTGTCCCCCCCGCTCGCCGGCGGCGTGCGTCGCGGCGTCCCGACCACGCGCATCGCCTTCCTCGACCAGCGCGCGACGGTTCTCGACGCGGGAACGACGATCCTCGACGCCTTCACGGCGCACCATCCGCGCGCGGAGCGCAACGCCGTGCACGCCGCGCTCGCGCGCTTCCGCTACCGCGCCGAGGCGGCGCACCAGCCGGTCGCCACGCTGAGCGGCGGCGAGCGGATGCGTGCGGCGTTGGCCTGCGTGCTCGGCGGCCCGATCGTGCCGCAGTGCCTCGTCCTCGACGAGCCGACCAATCACCTCGACCTCGAGCATCTCGAGGCGATCGAGGACGCGCTCGTGGACTTCGACGGCGCGCTGGTCGTCGCGTCGCACGACGCGACCTTCCTCGACGCGGTCGGCGCCTTCCGGCGTGAGGACGTGCGGCGCTGGCGGCCGGCGTCAGCGCCCGGCGCGTAGCCGCACCGTCGTCCCCCACGGATCCGCCGCGATCGCGTCGGTGCCGTCGCGCGTGACCCCGACGCCCGCCTCGCCGAGGCTCGCCGCCGCGGTCTCGACGTCGGCATCGCTCGGCAGCTCGATGACCCACTCGACGAGACGCGCCTCCTCCGCCGGGGCCGGCACCGCCTGCGGTCCGGCCCACGTGTTCGTCCCGAGGTGGTGATGGTAGCCCCCGGCCGCGAGGAAGAGCGCGCCGGGATAGCTCCACACCATCCGGTCGAACCCGAGCGCCTCCGAGTAGAAACGCGCCGCGCGCGCGATGTCGCCGACGTGCAGGTGCACGTGGCCCATCACGGTGCCCGCCGGCATCCCCGTCCAGCGCGACGCGCCGGCCTGCGACACGAGCCCGTCGGTGTCCACCGGGTCGGTGGCCATCATGAGCTCGCGCCCCACGCGCCGCCACGCCTCGCGCGGCCGGTCGGCGTAGACCTCGATGCCGAGGCCGTCGGGGTCGCTCAGGTAGAACGCCTCGCTCACGAGGTGGTCCCCCGCCCCGGCCCGCGCGCCGATCTCGGCGAGGTGCTTCACGAACCGGCCGAGGTCGGCGCGGGTCGGGAGGAGGATCGCGAAGTGGAAGAGGCCGAGCCGTCCGCGTCCGGCCGCCCGGGCGCCGACGCGCTCGCGGAGCTCGAGCAGCACGCGCGCCTCCCCCTGGGGCGCCAGCTGCGCCATCGAAGGGCCGCGCGCGACGACGCGGAGTCCCAGCACCTGCTCGTAGAAGCGCAGCGACGGCTCGAGGCGCGACACCTGCAGCACCACGCCGCCCAGGCGCGTCGCCGCGGGGAGGCGGTAGCCGCCCGGCGCCTCGCCGTAGCTGCCGGGGAGCGCGGGCTCCGCGCCCGGCGCGCCGCCGAAGAGGTCCTGCGTGGTGACGCCCATGCGGTACTCCGGTCGGGGGGACGGCGACGGGCCGCCGCACTGGAGCTATCCGCGGGCGCGGGCCGGCGTTCCGCGATAGCTTCCGCGGCGATGACGGCTCCCGCGCACGACTACGACTGGATCATCATCGGCTCCGGCTTCGGGGGCAGCGTCGCCGCGCTGCGGCTGAGCGAGAAGGGCTACCGCGTCGCCGTGATCGAGGCGGGCCACCGCTACGCCGACGACGAGTACGCGGACTCGACCTGGGACCTGCGGCGCTTCCTCTGGGCGCCGCGGCTCGGCCTCCGCGGCATCCTCGAACTCACGCCGTTCAAGGACATCTTCATCGCATCGGGTGCGGCGGTGGGCGGAGGCAGCACGGTGTACGCGAACACGCTCTACCGCGCCAAGCCGGCCTTCTTCGAGAACCCGCAGTGGCGGTCGCTCGCCGACTGGCGCAGCGTGCTCGCCCCGCACTACGACACCGCCGAGCGGATGCTCGGCGTCGCGACGGTACCCTACGGCTCCGCGGGACAGGCGCTCCTGCAGGAGGTCGGGGCCGCGTTCGGCTGCGCCGACACCTTCACGCGCACGCCGGTCGGTGTCTTCTTCGGCGACCCGAACCGCGAGGTCGCGGACCCGTACTTCGGCGGGGAGGGACCGGCGCGGACCGGCTGCACGCGCTGCGGCGCGTGCATGGTCGGGTGCCGCGTGGGGGCCAAGAACACGCTCCTCAAGAACTACCTCTGGTTCGCGGAGCGGCGCGGCGCGACGGTCATCGCGGACACCGCCGTGACGGACCTCCGGCCGCTCGGCGACGCCGAGGGCCGCGACGGCTACGTGGTGACGACCCGGCCCCCCGGCCGCTGGTTCGCGCGCGGCGGGCGCCGGCTCACCGCGCGGGGCGTCGTCGTCGCCGGCGGCGCGCTCGGCACCAACCGGCTCCTGCTCCGGTGCAAGGCGACCGGTGCGCTGCCGCGCCTGAGCGACCGGCTCGGCGAGCTCGTGCGCACCAACAGCGAGTCGATCCTCGCGATCACGCTCCCCGACGACACCACCAAGCCGTGGTTCGACGTCGCGATCAGCGCGAGCGTGCATCCCGATCCCGACACCCACGTGGAGTTCTGCACCTACGGCCGGCACGGCGACTTCATGTCGCTCCTGCTCGCGCCGCTCACCGGGCGCGGCACGCGGCTCACGCGGCCGCTCCAGCTGCTCCGCGCCGTGGTGCGCCACCCGGTCCGCGCGCTCAAGGGGCTCTGGCCCGTGGGGTGGAGCCGGCGCTCGCTCGTGCTCCTCGTGATGCAGACCAATGACAACGCCATCGCCTTCCGCGCACGCCGGACGCCGTTCGGCGGGATCGCGCTGCGCACCGAGCAGGACGCCGCGCGGCCCAACCCCACGTTCATCCCGGTCGCGAACGCGATCGCGGAATGGCTCGCCGAGCGCACGGGCGGGACCGCGCACTCGAGCGTGTTCGAGGCGACCGCGAACATCCCGACCACCGCGCACATCCTGGGCGGCGCCCCGATCGGCGCGACGCGCGAGGCGGGCGTGGTGGACGCTCGGCTCCGCGCCTTCGGGTATGAGAACCTGATCGTCTGCGACGGCTCGGCGATGCCGGCGAACCCCGGCGTGAACCCCTCGCTCACGATCACCGCGCTCGCCGAGCACGCGATGGCGCAGGTGCCGCCGCGTCCGATGGCCTGAGCGGCGGGGGGCCGCCTCAGCGCGGTGCCGGCCGATCCTCGGCGCGACGGCCCGCGGGATGCGCGGCGGGCGGCCCGGCCGCGGCGTCCGACGCCCCGCGCACGCGCGCCAGCGCCTCGTCGAGCGACCCGGTCATGGCGTCGTCCCCCAGCAGCGCCCCGACCGGCGAGCGCGCGATGACGCGCCGCACCGGCTCGCGCACCTCGGCGAGCAGGACGCGCGTCCCCTCGGCGCGGCTGCGCTTCACCACGTCGTGCAGCGCGTGAAGTCCCGTGCTGTCGATCACCGGCACGTCGCGCAGCCGGAGCACGAGCACCCGCGGCCGCGCCCCGACCTCCGCGAGCGCGTCGCGGAAGCGGTCGGCGGCGCCGAAGAAGAACGGCCCCTGGATCGCATAGACCTGCACCTCGCGGGGCAGCGCGGCCACCCGCGGGTCGGCCGCGTCGGGCGCCTCGTCGGATCCTGGCGTGCCCGGACCGGCGTCCAGTCCCCCGACGAGCGCCGCCTCGCGCACGACCGTGACGTCCGCGACCTCCGCCATCCGCCGCATGAACAGGAAGCTCGCGAGCACCATCCCCACGCCGATCGCGACCGTGAGGTCCACGAGCACCGTGAGCACGAAGGTGGTGAGGAGGACCGCGACGTCGCTGCGTGGTCCGCGGATCTCCCCGACGAAGACGCGCCACTCGCTCATGTTGTACGCGACCACCACGAGGATCGCCGCGAGCGTCGCCATCGGGATCAGCGCGGCCCACCGCCCGAAGAAGAGCGTGATGAGGAGCAGCGTGACGGCGTGCGTCATCCCCGCGACCGGCGTGCGGGCGCCGCTCTTCACGTTCGTCGCGGTGCGGGCGAGCGCGCCCGTCGCGGGGATGCCGCCCACGAGCGCGCTCGCGATGTTCGCGACCCCCTGCCCGACGAGCTCCACGTTCGAGCGATGGCGGGTCCCGATCATCCCGTCGGCGACGACGGCCGAGAGGAGCGACTCGATCCCGCCCAGCATCGCGATCGTGAACGCGGGGCCCACGAGCGCGACCACCTGCGACCAGCCGAGGTCGGGCAGGACCGGCCGCGGCAGCGCCGCGCTGATCGCGCCGAAGCGGCTGCCGATCGTCTCGACCGGGAGCCCGCCGAGCTGCACGAGCGCCGTCGTCGCCAGCAGCGCGACGAACGGGCTCGGCACCTTGGTCGTCACGCGCGGCCAGAGGAGCACGATCAGCAGCGCGAGCAACGCCACGCCGACCGTCGCGGGGTCCGCGCTCCCCAGGTGCTCGGCGTAGGCCCCCCACTTCTCGACGAACTCCGCCGGCACCGCGCCCATCCGGAGGCCGAGGAAGTCCTTCACCTGCGACGAGAGGATGATCAGCGCGATCCCGCTCGTGAAGCCGATGATCAGCGGGTGCGGGATGAACTTGATCGCCGCCCCGAAGCGGAGCAGTCCCATCGCGATGAGGATCGCGCCCGCCATGAAGGTCGCGACGATCAGCCCGTCCACGCCGTGGCGCTCCACGATCCCGTAGACGATCACGACGAAGGCCCCCGTCGGCCCGCCGATCTGCACGCGCGAGCCGCCGAGGGCCGAGATGAGGAAACCGGCGACGATCGCGGTCCAGAGGCCGCGGTCCGGGGTCACGCCGCTCGCGATCGCGAAGGCGACGGCGAGCGGGAGCGCGACGATGCCGACGATGAGGCCGGCGGTGAGGTCGGCGCGGAGGTCGGAGCGGGTGTAGCCGCGGAGCGTCGTGACGAGCTTCGGGACGAACGCCGTCATGGCCCCGCCCCGGTGCGCGACATCACGCGGCGGCCTGCCGACCGCCCACCGCCTTCCGCACCGCCGGTGCGACGACGGTGCCATAGAGCTCGATGGCACGCAGCATCTGGTCGTGCGGCATGGTGCCCACGCTGAACTGGATCAGGAACCGCGTGTGGCCGAACAGCTCGTGCTCCCAGAGGATCTTGTCGATCACCTGCTGCGGGTCGCCCACGAGGAGCGCGCCGTGCCGCGAGATCTCGGCGTCGAACTGCCGCCGCGTCGGCGGCGGCCACCCGCGCTCGCGGCCGATCTTCCCCATCTGCGCCATGTAGGGCGGGAAGGCCGCGTCGGCGGCCGCCGCCGTCGTGTCCGCCAGGAAGCCGTGCGAGTTGATGCTGAGCTGGACGTCCTTCGGGTCGCGTCCGGCCTTGGCCCACGTCTCGCGGTAGAGGTCGGTGTACGGCTTGAACCGCTCCGGCGACCCGCCGATGATCGCGAGCGCCATCGGGAGCCCGAGCGTCGCGGCGCGGACCACCGACTGCGGCGTGCCACCCACCGCGACCCACACCGGGAGCGGCGCCTGCACCGGCCGCGGGTACACCGGCTGGTCGCGCAGCGGCGCCCGGTGCGCCCCCTGCCAGGTCACGCGCTCCTGCGCACGGAGCCGGAGGAGCAGCTCGAGCTTCTCGCTGAAGAGCGCGTCGTAGTCGTGGAGGTCGTAGCCGAAGAGCGGGAACGACTCGATGAACGAGCCGCGCCCCGCCATGATCTCGGCGCGGCCGTGGCTGAGCAGGTCCACCGTGCTGTACTCCTGGAAGACCCGCACCGGGTCGTCGGAGCTGAGCACCGTCACCGCGCTCGTGAGCCGGATCCGCGAGGTGCGCACCGCGGCCGCCGCCAGGACGACCGCCGGCGTGGAGACCACGTAGTCCGGCCGGTGGTGCTCGCCGATGCCGAACACGTCGAGCCCCACCTGGTCGGCGAGCTCGACCTCCTCCATGAGGTTCGCGAGCCGCTGCTCCGGGGTGATCAGGCGGCCGGTCGGCGCCTCCGGCGTCGCCTCGGCGAAGGTGTAGAGTCCGAGTTCCATAGAGGTGGGACTCTAATCCGGGTCCGGGGGGTCGAGTTCCCTCTCGCGCACGAGCGACCAGACCGCCGGGATGACGAGCAGCGTGAGCAGCGTGCTGCTGACCATCCCGCCCACCATCGGCACTGCGATGCGCTTCATCACGCTGGCGCCGGCGCCCGTGCCCCAGAGGATCGGGAGGAGGCCGATCATGGTCGAGGCGACGGTCATCATCTTGGGCCGCACGCGATCGACCGCGCCCTCCATGACCGCATCGTGGAGGTCGGCGCGCGTGACGCGGCCGGCGGCGCGGCGCCCCTGCCAGGCCTGTTCGAGGTACACGAGCATCACCACCCCCGTCTCCGCCGCCACGCCCGCCAGGGCGAGGAAGCCGATTGTCACGGCGACGGACCAGTCGTAGCCGAGCCACCAGAGCATCCAGACCCCGCCGACGAGCGTGAACGGAATCGCCAGCATGACGATGAGGGTGTCGCGGAGCGAGCGGAAGTTGAGGTAGAGGAGCAGCAGCACGAGCACGACGGTGGCCGGGACCACGAGGCGGAGGCGCGCCGCGGCCCGCTCCATGTACTCGAACTGGCCGCTCCACGCGATCGTGTACCCGGGCGGCAACGTGACCGCGGACGCCACCATCCGCCGCGCCTCCGCTACATACCCGCCGACGTCGCGGTCGCCCGGGTCCACGAAGACCCACGCCGTCGGCTGCGCGTCCTCGGTGCGCACGACCATCGGGCCGGCGCTCAGGCGGATCTGCGCCACCTGGCCGAGCGGCACCTGCGCCGCGCGGGCCGGTGCCGCGCCGGCGGGCCCGCCCATCGCCGCCATCACCCCGGACCCGGCCACGGGCGCCGGGGCGGTGCCGCTGCCCGCGTGGGCGACCGGCACCAGCACCGCGGCCAGCCGTTCCGGCGTGTCGCGCAGCTCCTGCGGGTAGCGCACCCGCACCGCGTACCGCTCGCGCCCCTCGACCGTCTCCGTGATCGCCATCCCGCCGATGGCCGTCGCGATGACCGCCTGCACGTCGCCCACGTTGATGCCGTGTCGCGCCGCGGCGGCGCGGTCGATCTCGATGTCGAGGTAGCGACCGGCCAGCACGCGTTCGGCGTACACGCTGCGCGTGCCAGGCACCATCGAGAGGTGCCCCTCGATCTCGAGCGCGAGGCGTTCGAGCTCGACGAGGTCCGGCCCGTGGAGCTTCACGCCCACGGGCGTGCGGATCCCGGTCGCGAGCATGTCGATTCGCCCCTTGATCGGCATCGTCCACGCGTTGCTCACGCCCGGCAGCCGGACGGCCGAGTCGAGCTCGGCGATGAGCCGCTCGGTCGTCATCCCGGTCCGCCACTCCGCGCGCGGCTTGAGCGTGATCGTCGTCTCCGCCATGTCGAGCCCGGCCGGGTCGGTGGCGGTGTTGGCGCGCCCCGCCTTGCCCCAGACGGACGCCACCTCGGGGAACCCGCGGAGGATGGCGTCCTGCTGGCGCAGGAGCTCGCTCGCGCGCGCCACGCTGATGCCCGGCAGCGTGGTGGGCATGAAGAGGAGCGTCCCCTCGTCGAGCGGCGGCATGAACTCGCTGCCCACGCGCCGGAACGGCACCCAGGTGAGGACGAGGGCCGCGGCCGCGGCGGCGAGGACCAGGCCGCGGCGGCGCTGCACCCACGCGAGCACCGGCCGGTAGGCGCGGATCATCCCGCGGCTGAGCGGGTTCGCCGACTCGCGGCGGATGCGCCCCCGCACGAAGCGCTCCATCAGCCCCGGTACCAGCACCAGGCTGAGGACGCTGGCCGCGGCCATCGCGAGCGTCTTGGTCAGCGCGAGCGGCGTGAACAGCCGGCCCTCCTGCCCCTCGAGCGAGAAGACCGGGATGAACGACACGGTGATGATCAGCAGCGAGAAGAAGAGCGAGGGCCCCACCTCGGACGCCGCCGCGACCACGATCGCCCGGCGCTCCTCGCGCGACAGCGTGCGCGTATCGAACGAGGTCGCGCCCGCCGGGATCCGCCGCTCGAGGTGCTTGTGCAGGTTCTCCACCATCACGATCGCGGCGTCCACCATCTCGCCGATCGCGATCGCGATGCCGCCGAGCGACATGATGTCGGCGCGCACCCCGAGGGCCCGGAGCCCGAGGAACGCGATGAGCACCGCGACCGGGAGCGTCACCACGGCGACGAGCGCCGAGCGCACGTGCAGCAGGAAGAGCACGCACACGAGCGCGACGATGAGGAACTCCTCGCGCAGGGTGCGCCGCAGCGTCTCGACCGCGCGCTCGATCAGGTCGCTGCGGTCATAGACCGTGCGGACCACCACGCCCGCCGGCAGGCCGTCGCGCAGCGCATCGAGCCGCGCCTGGACCGCGCGGATCGTCGCGCGGGCGTCCCCACCGGAGCGCATGACGACGATCCCGCCCACCGCATCGCCGCGCCCATCGAGGTCGGTGAGGCCCCGGCGCACCGCGGGCCCCACGCGCACGTGCCCGAGGTCGGCCACGCGCACCGGCGTGCCCGAGGCGCCGGCCGTGACCACGACCTGTTCGAGGTCAGCCACGCCCCGCAGCCGCCCGAGGCCGCGCACCATGTGCTCGCGCTCCGCGAGCTCGAGCACCATCGCGCCGACGTCGGCGTTCGCGGCGCGCACCGCCGCGATCACCTGCGGCACCGAGACGCCGTAGGCGCCGAGGCGCACCGGATCGAGGTCGATCTGGTACTGCTTCTCGAAGCCGCCGACGCTCGCCACTTCGGCGACGCCCTCCACCGCCGTGAGCGCGTAGCGGAGGTACCAGTCCTGCAGCGCCCGCAGCTGCGTGAGGTCGAGCCGGCCGGTGGTGTCCTCGAGCGCGTACTGGAACACCCAGCCGAGTCCCGTCGCGTCCGGACCCAGCTGCGGCGCCACCCCCGCGGGCAGCCGGCCCTGCAGCCCGCCGAGCGTCTCGAGCACGCGGCTCCGCGCCCAGTAGAGGTCGGTGCCGTCCTCGAAGATCACGTACGTGAACGAGATGCCGAAGTACGAGTAGGCGCGCACGGTCCGCGCGCCCGGCACGCGCAGGAGCGCCGACGCGATCGGGTAGGTGACCTGGTCCTCCACCAGGCGCGGGGCCTGCTCGGCGTACTCGGCCTGCACGATGACCTGGACGTCCGACAGGTCGGGCAGCGCGTCGAGCGGCGTGGCGCGCACGGCGACCACCCCGGCGGCCGCGAGCGCGCCGGTGAGGAGCAGCACCAGCGCCGCGTGGCGCACGCTCCAGGCGATGAGCTTGGTCAGCATGAGCTCACCGCCGCGGGGCCGCCGCGGGCGGCGTGGTGATCCCCATCCCCGGCATCTCGCCCATCCCCCCGAGCGCCGTCCGAAGGTTCGACTCGGCGTCCACGAGGAACGTCGCCGACGCGACCACGACCTCCCCGGCGGCCAGGCCGCCCAGGATCTCGGTGCGCTCCCCGCTGCTCGCCCCGACCACCACCTCGCGCGGCACCAGACGGCCGTCCGCCTCGCGCACGAAGACCAGCGCGCGCTCCCCGGTCGCCAGCACTGCGGACCGCGGCACGCTGACCACGGCCGGGCGGGCCACGCCGGCGATCCGCATCGTCGCGAGCATTCCCGGCTTCAGCCGGAGGCCCGGGTTGGACAGCGCGATGCGCACCCGCGCCGTGCGCGTGTCGAGCGCGAGTGTGGGCGAGACGTACACCACGCGGCCGCGCCACGGTTCGCCCGGGAGCGCGTCGAAGGTCGCGACCGCGGACTGTCCGGTCGCCACGGCGCGCAGGTCCTGCTCGTACACGTCGGCCTCCACCCAGACGACGGAGAGGTCGGCCAGGCGGTAGAGCACCTCGCCGGCCATCACGCGCTGGCCCGCCGTGACGGACTTGTCGAGCACCACGCCGGCCGCCGGCGCGCGCGGCGTCACCGTGCGCGCCACCGCGCCCGAGCGTTCTAGTGCCGCGATCACGTCCGCCGGGACGTCCCACCACGCGAGGCGGCGCCGTGCCGCCTCCACGAGCGTGTCCGCCTCGTCACGGACACGCCCCCCGGTGACGCGCACCTCGCCCGCGAGCCGGCGCGCCAGCAGGAACTCCTCCTGCGCGCTGACGAGCATCGGCGAGTGGAGCTCCAGCAACGGATCGCCCGCGCGGACCGACTGGCCGGTGCGATCCACGTGCAGCCGCTCGACCCATCCGTCGTAGCGCAGCGTCACCGCGTGCACGCGCGTCTCGTCCACCACCACCTGGCCGACCGCGCGCACCTCCGACTCGAGCGGGCCGCGCACCGCCTCG
>CAZPJF010000038.1:0-15599 GCA_964586095.1 uncultured Gemmatimonas sp.
TGCTGGAGCGGCGGGTGACGATCCTGGGCGAGGTGCAGTTCCCGGGGACGTATGCCCTGCTGAGCAAGCAGGAGAAGCTGTCGAGCCTGATCGCGCGCTCGGGCGGCGTGCTGCCGACGGGATACGCGGAGGCCGCCGTGTTCGTCCGGCCGTCGAACCGGGTGGGTCGCGTGGGCTTCGACCTGAAGGCGGTGCTGGGCGACACGACGACGCGGGATAACTTCGTGCTGGAGCCCGGGGACACGCTCTTCGTGCCGCGGTTCATCCCGACGGTCCAGGTGAGCGGCGCGGTGAACTCGCCGATCGCGGTGGCGTACGTGCCGGGGAAGCGGCTGCGGTACTATGTGGACGCGGCGGGCGGCGACACGTACGAGGCGGACCTGGCGCGCGCGTACGTGCGGCAGCCGAACGGGATCGTGGCGCCGTACAAGAAGCGGTTCCTGCTGCCGGACGGCAATCCGCGGGCGCAGGCGGGGGCGCAGGTGGTGGTGCCGCTCAAGGATCCGAACGACAAGAAGGACTGGACTGCCATAGCAGGCTCAATCGCACAAATCGCCGGTAGTGTCGTCGCGATCGTGGTGGTGCTATCGCGCTAGCTGACCGCCCTGCGCTGGCGCTCCCAGGCTTCGAGCGCAAGCGACACGCCGACGGCGCCGACGAACCCGGCAACCAGGGCGGCAATCGCCATCACAAGCGGGTTCCGAGAGCGCGTCGCCGTGAGCTCCGGCGGGTCGACCACCGTGATGACCGGGGTGTTTCGGACCTCGGCGATGCGCGCCTGCTCGAACGACTGCGAAAGCGTCAAGAACACTTGTTGTTGCAGGTCCAACCGTCGCTGTATCCGCGCCGCCTCGAAGACGAGCTCGGGGGACGACTGATACATGCGATTGCGCTCAAGGAACTGCTGCATCGCGAGCTCAGCGCGGAGCAACTCCGCGCGCGCCTCCTCCCGGCGCTGTTCCGCGAACCTGCGCTCCTCCGATGCGTTCGTCTGGAGCGTGCGAAGATTGAACTCGCTGACCAGCTCGAGAGCCCGTCGATTGATCTTCTTCGCCAGCTCCGGTGTTGGGGCCTTGACAGACACGCTCACGATGCTCGCTCGTACGTTCGAGCCCACAGCGATCCTCGTCATGAGGCGAGCGACCATATTCGCGCGTCGCTTGTCCTCGGTCGCCCCCTTCACCCCGAAGAACGAATACAAATCGCCGCGAACCGTGTCCCCGCTCGTCCCGGTAGGCACCGAATACTGCGTCTCCGCGAGTCGAAGCAGCAGCTGCGGCGACTTGAGAAGCTCCTCATAGAACGCCACTGACTGTCCGCTACCGAGCGATGGAGTGAGCCCCGAGAGGCCGAACTGGGATGCGAGGCCCGCCAACGCCGAGAGATTGGCTTGCTGCTGTTGCGGCGTGAAGCGTGATCGCGCCGTGAAGCTGCCAAAAAGCGCGAAGAACATCCCCGCCGCGATCGCAAGACCGATGGGTACGCCCAGGGTCAATAGCGGTCGACGCCGCACGACACGCTGGATCAGCGAGCCAGAGAGGATCTCGGGAAGCTCGGTGCCGGGTTCCACCAGGTTCACCGGTGTGCTTGGCGGGATTCCCGCGTCAGTGCTCGACAAATGCTACCCTCAAGGGTCATCGACTCGACAGTCTTTGGAGCATCGCCTCGTACTGATCGATGATCCGATCCCACGTGTATCGCTCCCTGATGCGGTCGCGGGCGGTCGCTCGCATGCCAGCCACCAGTTGCGGTTCGGCCTCGAGAGTCTCGAGCACCTGCGAGACCGACGCCTCCGTCTTGTCAAAGTAGACCCCGTGCTTCGTTTCCGCGAGCATCTCGCGATTGAACGGGGTATCCAGCGCTGCCACCGCACAGCCGGCACCGAGCGCGGTCAGGAGCGCCGGGTTGGTCCCTCCGTACTCGTGCGCATGCACGTACGCATACGAGTTGCAGAACAGCTCCTTCAAGGTGTCCTGGTCACTCACGTGTCCGGCAAAGATCACCCGCTCGTCGCCGGCCTTCCGCACGGCGCTGGCATAGGCATCCTCGTAGGGCACACTGCCGACGACAAGCAGCTTGCGCCTGACGGAACTCCGCGTGAACCCTCGGACGATCAGGTCACCGTTGTTGTCGGGAACAAGCCGAGCGACCACGAGAAAGTACTCGCCGGGGGCGACACCGAACGTGCGCACGCGATCCGGCTCCGTGCTCTCAGCGACCGCAGCGCCGTAAGCGATTGTCGTCGACTCAGACGCAAACTCGCGTCGGTACACATCAGCCATTGCGTCAGCGTCCGCGATGATGACGTCGAACGCGCGAGTCGCCACCTTGCTCGCCCACTTGAAGTAGCGCGCGCCCAATCCTCTCCACTTCGGCCTCAGCCACTCCAAACCATCCACGTTGATGCAGCAAGGGATGCCGGCGAGACGAAGCACGTATCCAAAGGGGCCGTTTGCTGAGTTCACAAAGAGCGCAACATCTGGGCGCTCACGCAAGGACAGATGCAGGGTCGAGAGAGCCGAGTTGCTGAGCTGGCTCAGACTCTTCTGCCGGATGGTAGGCACATAGATAAGCCTCACACCTCGTACCTGACTGGGGCGGTCTCGAAACAGTGGCCGGTGGCAGTAGACGCTCACCTCGTGCCCGCGCTCCACAAGGCGAGGAGCGAGTGCCGCTACGAAGGTCTCATAGCCGCTGTATGAGTAGGGGTAACCTCGAGAACCGACGATAGCAACGTGCAAGGGCTCTCCTCGGAATCAGCATGCGATTGCGAGGGGGAAACATGTCTCTTTCTCGCCTTGAGAGCCAGTGCTACATTCTCCGCAATCGCAGGCTCCACAACCACTTGCGGAAGGCCTGACGATTGCCGCCGCTCCGTCGGCCACCGCGAACCTGACCGAGTCCCGATGCGGATAGGGTACGATGCGAAGTGGTACTTCGAAGGTCCCGCAAGCGGGCGGATCGTGGTTCGCCGTCATCTTGAGGCCCTCGGCGTCGGCGAGCCGGGGCATACGCTGGTCGCGTTACTCGACAGGTCGCATCAAGGTGAGCGGCTCAGCGAGGGAGCGGACCGGCTCGAGAGGGCCTGGATGTGGGCGGGCAACAACTTGGCGGCGAACAGTCTCCTTATGCCGGCGGTGGTGCGCAGGCTCCGGCTCGATGTTCTCATCACTCACAACTTCACGCCTGTCCGACAGCTTTGTCCAACGGTCACATTTGTCCACGATGTCCTCTTCAGGGAGTTCCCGCAGTTCTACACCCGGCGAGAACGGCTCTACTTCCTTCCGCTGGCACCGCTTGCACGCCGATCGAGCCGGATCTGTACGCCGTCGGACTTCGAGCGAAGGCGGATTCACGCGTCAGGTATCGGGCGACCCGGCCGCGTCGACGTGGTCCCCCTCGGCGTCGATCCGACCTTCCGGCCGCGGGAGCAGCACGATCCCGCGGAGCTGCGAGACGTCGCGCGTTCGTTCAACTTGCCCGATCAGTTTCTCCTCTTCGTCGGACGAATCAACGCGCGCAAGAACCTCGAGGCCCTGTTGCATGCGCTCCCGTTGCTGCCCACCGACCACCCACCACTTGTGGTCGTTGGCGCACGCGACTGGAAGTCCTCGAACCTGGCTCCGTTGTGCGAGTCGCTCGGAGTCGCCGACCGCGTACGATTCGTCGGCAGCGTGGATCACGATCGCTTGCCTCTCATCTACAGCCTTGCGACCGCATTCGTGTTTCCTTCATGGGCAGAGAGTTTCGGTCTGCCGCCACTGGAGGCGATGAGCAGCGGGGTACCGGCGGTCGTGTCGAATGCGACCTCCATCCCGGAGATCTGCGGCGATGCAGTGCGTTACTGCGACCCTGCCTCGCCAGAGTCGATCGCGGTGGCGATCACGGAGGTCCTGTCGAGCCAGGAGTTGCGCGCCTCGCTGACTGCGGCAGGACTGGTGCGCGCCGCGATGTTCTCATGGGCACGCTCCGCCGAGGCTCTACTGGAGAGCGCCGAGCGCGCCTGCCAGCGCTGACCGCTCGGCGCTCGGCTCGTCGAGCGCCCTCTCCTGACAACGATCCGACCAAGCCCATGCGACTCGTAGAGATCCTGATCGCTCGACTGAAGCGCGATCCATCCTATCGGTTGAGCTCGCGCTATCCCCTGCCGCACCTCGCGATCATCCTGCGAGGTCGCGGCGTCCAAGCCGTCCGCGGGGCATGGCTCGCGCTGTTCCTCGGACGCGCAGGGAGGCCGACCTTCTGCGGCAGGAACGTGACTGTTGAGCACGCCGCTCTCGTGCGGGCGGGGCGCAGCCTGATCCTCGAGGACGGCGTGTCCATCAATGCGCTCTCGACACAAGGAGTGCACCTGGGCGACAATGTGACGGTCGGCCGCGCAGCGATCCTGGTGTGCACGGGTGTGATCGCGCGAGTTGGCGAGGGCATCCGCATCGGGGACCGCACCGCCATCGGAGCGCAGAGCTTCCTCGGTGGACAAGGCGGCATCACGATCGGCGATGACGTGATCATGGGCCCGGGTGTCCGCATCTTCTCAGAGAACCACAACTTCGCCACCCGACACACGCCGATACGGCTCCAAGGCGAATCGCGCGCGGCTGTCATGATCGAGAACGATTGCTGGATCGGAGCGGGTGCGACCGTGCTAGCTGGAGTGACGGTTGCGAGCGGCACCGTCGTCGCAGCCGGTGCCGTGGTCACCAAGTCATTTCCGCCCGGAAGCGTCCTGGGCGGCGTCCCTGCGCGTGTCATCGGAGATCGTTGAACGCGACCCACTCCTGTGTTCGCGATCGCCGGTCGAGTCTCAGTCCAGCCAAGCGGTCGGGAGATCTAGCGATTGCAGCGTCGGGTCGGCGAGCAAGGACCGCTGAGCGAGGGACCCGTACTCTCTGGCCACCAACGCTCGGAGCGCGGGTGCTGCCATGCGCCTTGAGCCCCGGAGCGCCGCCGCCACAGCTTCGGCGAAAGACTCGGTGTCGTCTGCGACGATGAGCTGCTCCAGAACGGACGTTGATAGCCCGCGAGCGCCCGCTCTGGTCGTAACCACAGGTCGGCCTGATGCGATGAAGTCGAGCATCTTCATGTTGATTCCGCTGGATCGACGGACAGGATTCACGAGCACCGCGCCGCGCGCGACCTCTGCTCCGAAGTCGTGGACATCGGCCCGACATTCGACGCCGACCTGCGCAGCCAGGCGCCGCACCTGACGCGTCGGGCGCGCACCCACGATCCGTGCGGTGACGGGGCGCCCCAGCCTCCGATGCACCGCGGGAAGTATCGACTGGAGCAACCACGCGACCCCTTCGACGTGATGCGGCGGCCAGAGGCTCCCCCCGAACACGACATCAACCTCAGCCCTCGGAGCGGAGGACAGCGTCTCCGATGATGCTGGCGGCGTCCACACTGGTGGCAGGACGCGGCTCCGCCCCTTCATGCCCAGGCGACTCGCCTCAGCCGCATCGTCCTCCGAGATATCGAGGACCAACGACGCGTTCAATCGAATGGCGCGCTCGACGCCTCCGACCCTGTTTGCGGTCAGGCGGCTGCGAAGGCGCCTTACCCCCGTCGACGCACGGGAGATCTCCTGCCAGTACTGCGCTTCAACGTTCTGAGATCGATACAGCAGCGGGCGGCGCAAGTCACTCGCGAGCCGCCATCCGGTCAGCACCCCCGGCCACCCCTCCAGCACGAGCAAGTCCGGGCCGAACTCGTCAAGCCTCTGACGGAGCCGCTCATACCACGGCGAGATGGGACGCATAGAGAACGCGAGAGGCGGCACGGATCGTTGCCAGAGGCTCCGAAGCGTCCGCCGCCGAGGAAGCGCCGTGTGTTCGATACCACGCGCCTCCATCGCAGTCGCTGCGACGCTTGCGTCGTCCGCACTCAGCGACCAGAAGACGAGATGGAGCCGCGCGCCGAACGACCGCCAAGCCAGGAAACGCGACCACATCTCTGCCCGCCCACCAGTGTTCGCCGGGAAGGGGACATCCGGACAGACGATCCCGAGCCGGAGGCCTCTCACGCCGCTGCCTCCGAGGCCGCCTCAGAAGCGCGCGAAAGGTCCAACGTCGCGACGAACGCAGCCAGCGCGACCGACAGGACTCCCGGCACGTACTGCAGCATGTCGACTGTCGTCAACGCCGAGATGAGGAAAGCGGCACGAAACGCATCAGGGCCCGCCCCGGGCAGGCGTCGCAAACGCCATGCGCCGATCAGCACGATTGCGAGACACACGGCACCGACGCCACCAGCCGATAGCAGCAGCTCAATGAGATCGCTGTGGACCGGGTAGAAGCTCGCGCGATCAATAGTGATGCCAAGTGCCGGGAGGGCCGACAGCGAGTACAAGTCCGCGATACCTCCCGGCCCGACCCCAATCACCAAGGCGCTCGGTCGGCTTGCTGCGACCTCCGCGAATGCGATAAGGTACGATCCCCAGAGAACGGCGCGCTCACCGCCCGGGAGCGCAAACTGCGCGTTCACCTGATTGCCGCTAGCGAATGCATCCACCTCGGAGGCCGTACGAGAGCGAACCACCGCGTAACCCACGATCACCGTAACCGCGAATGCCGCGGCGATCGTGAGACGGCGCGCTCCAGATCCAGTACCCCGGTTCCGGAGCAGAAACGTCCCGAGCATGACCACGGCGACCAGGATCGATATCCGGCTACCGCTTGCGAGCACGATCAGCATGCTCGCCGCCACCGCCGCAAGCCCAAGCCGAGCGAGCGCGACGCGCTCAGCTAGCGACAGTCGCAAGGTCCAGAGCAGCGGCGCGAGCGCCATGGCCGCGGTCTCATTTGTCGAGAGGTTCGCGAGACCGACCCCGCCCTCCCCAAGCTCGAACTTCCCAGTGTTCCCCGCGATGATCCCCGTTCGCACGGCAAGAACCGCGACTCCGATCGCGAGCGTAGAGCACGCCATGAAGACACCGAAGCCATGGCTGCGCTCGACTGCGCTCCGTACCGCTGCCGCATGGAGCAGCCAGTACACCACGGAGAGCACGCCGAGCGTGATTCCCCACGGGCTCACGGCCAGCCCCCGCGTACCCCCCAGTGTCACATGGGTCGCAAGCAGCGCGGCCAGGACCAGGCTCGCGGAGACGATCGTCCGCGCGCCCCGGTCGGCCCAGAGCATCCGGCCCGCCCGAGAAGTCAATCCGCGGACGCTCTGGACTCCGATCACGGCGAAGCCGGCGCCGCGCATCGCGCTGCCCAGAACCACGAAGCCATGAGACAGTCCCTGGAGTCCGAACGCGAGGGAGGAGAGAAACAACGCCCCGGCGGGGATCCAGAGTAGCTGCGCCGGGGTCAGACGCGTGAAAGCGAGCCACAGCGCCGCGGCGGCCGCGCCGGCGAGTAGGGTCAAGTCCATGGCGCCCGTGCGCGCAGCGCGAGCATATCCCACTGAGCTGCCGCACGGACGCGGAAGCCCGTCCCGAACGCAAGCAACGAGTAGAGCAAGGCGCGCAATGCCGTGCGCCAAAGCGATTCGCCCAGAAACGGGAACACGTCGCGACCGAACGTTCCCCTCCACTTCGCATTCACCACGACTGCGCTGCGCAACGCGCCGCGATTCAGCCGAACGACGTATGCCTCGGTCGTGCGTGTCACCGGAATAACGTGCCGGAGTCTCAGCCGGCCGCACACGCCAACCTTTGCCCCCTCCGAGATTGCGAAGAACGCCATGTCGGTGTCCTCGCCCGCAAGCAGCTCTTTCCCTCGCCGACCCTCGATGCGCATCTGCCGCGACGAGCGATCGAAGTACTCCCGAAGCAGCGCGCGGCGAATGACCATGCCTGCGCCGATCGGAAAGCGTTCGGAGTAGCATGGGCCATCCGCAACAAGGACGGAACTACCGTGCGGCCGACGGATCGCGAGGGCCCCCTCGTGGTCAAGCACCCATGACGGGGGAGGCACCACGTACTCCGGTTCGACCCACCCGCTCACGATCCCGAGACTCGGGTCCTGCATCAGGTCGCGGGCGACGGCAAGGTAGTCGGCGGCAAGAACGTTGTCATCATCGACGAATATGACCACGTCTCCAGTCGCCTCCGTCGCGGCGCGCTCCCGCGCCGCGGTGAGGCCGAGTCGAGGTTCGACGACGACCTGCACCAATGGCGATCGCGCGGCCGCCATCTCCGCAACCGCGAGCGGACTTCCATTGTCAACTATCAGCAGTTCGCTCGCGGGGTCCGTGCGCACCTGCGGCAGGAGCGCAGCGACAACTCGCTCGAGCAGCTCGGGTTTCGGAGCGTGCGTGCAGATCACCACGGAGAGCTTCAATAGCCCGCCTCGGCGATCCATTCGAGGATTCGGTTCCACGAAGCCGTCGCATCCACGACTGGTCTCCAATCTGAGTCGACCTGCAATTCGAAGCGCCGTGGTGAGCTCATCAAGGTCAAGAAGATCGGATCGCCGCTCTCCGCGAGCGGCCGGCTGGCACCGCCCCGTCCTGTCCGCTTGAGCGCCGGATGCAGAGCCCGAGGCATCGCGCGCACGACACTTCGGTACACCGAGCCGGACATCCTGCCGTACATCCACTCGCGCGCAATTGCGAACGGTGAGTGCCGACGCCACGTGGTCGCGAGCTCATCGGCGAATGAGCGCACATACGCTGGCCGCCGCGAGACGTACACCGGAGCCGCTTGGAGCCGGTCACTCAAGAGCGCAATCCACGAGCTCCAGCGAAGCTCGCCGAGTTCCGCCAGATGATGAAAGCCCTCCGATGAGACACCTCGCCGATCGACCAGATGCCCCAGGTAGTCAGCGACGTTGCCAACGTCGGTGGCGTTGCAGAAGCCATCGTGCCCCATCACGCCGACCGGCTCACCAAAGTAGAGCTTGTCTGCAAGCGCCGCAGTCCACGTCGGTGAGGCAGGCCCCCAGACATTGCCCAAGCGCACGATATCGAGCCGCTCGGTGGGGAACGCGTCGACAAGCAGGTTCTCGAGTCCGATCTTTGCCTCGATGTAGGCGAAATCGCGACGGGGGCGCACACGCGACCGACTCACCGTCGCTTCGAGATCGAACCCGAATACCGCTTGCGTGCTCGTGTGCACCACCCTCCCCGCTGAGCCAGCGAGCACCTTGATCATGCCGAGGATCTCCCGGTTCCGGCTCGGATACTCGAAGGCAGGTCCGCGGTTGGGATAAGCGAGGTTCACCACGACATCCGCAGGCGCGCGCTGTCCGACGCTGCCCGGTGACACCAGTTCTGCCCCGATACCGTCGAGCAAGAATCCGCCGTTCGCACGAGCGACTGCCATCACGGCATGTCCACGGCGAACGAGTTCCTTGCACACGGACAAGCCCACATAGCCGGCTGCTCCAATCACGGCCACCCTCATCGAGCCTCCGTCGCCCTGACGACCGCCTCAAGTACGCTCGAGAGGCCGACGAAGCGCGCCGCAAGGAACTCCTGTCCTGTGCCGTCAACCAGGATCCGCGCGAACTGCTCCGTGAAGTAGCCATTGAAGTCGGCCGGCAAGGGCCCCGTCGGCACGATCGCAACGCCCCCAGGCCCCGAGACACGAATGCGGTCACGCGGCCCAGCGGACACCTCGATCACGCCTCCTTCAAGCTCGATTCGAACGATGTTCGCGAGCGCCCGACGCCGAGACAGGCTCAGAGTCACCGCGACCTCACAGTCTGAGGCTTCGAGTCGAAGCTGCGCCATCAGATCGTGGGCCGGCTCCGGGCGGTCCCTCCGCACTTCATCCACCGTCACGGCGAAGCGTTCCTGGTCCAAGCCGCTGATGAACAGCCCCATGTCGACCGTGTGTGACCCGGTATCGAACAACACTCCTCCGAACGCGTCGGATGAGACGTAACCCGAGCTCGTATCCCATGCGAATCGGCCGCCCTCTACGAGCCGCATCGCCTTCACTCGTCCGAGGCTCCCTGTGGCGACGATGTCGCGCGCGAGTCGCACCGAGGGAAACGTGCGACGGAGATGCCCGACATACACGGCCACCCCCGACTTCTCGGATAGCGCGACAATCGCTTCCGCCTCCTCGCGGCGCCCCACAAACGGCTTCTCGCAGATGACGCTGATACCCCGATCGATGAACGACGTCACGAGTCCGAAGTGCGACGACGGAGGCGTCGCGATCACCACGGCATCTACCCCTTCGCAAAGCGCGTCGAACGAGCGGATGGGCGCTCCAAAGATCGCAGCAGCAGCTGCAGCAGCGCGCTGGTCGCGATCATGGACCGCAGTGACCCGGACACCAGCGACCTCCGGGAGCGCGCGCGCGTAGTTGTTCTGCACGACGGCGCCACAGCCGACCAAGCCGAGACGAACGAAGCTCATGGCGCCGCCGGAGTGTCGAAGAGTGATGCGAAGGGCACGCGAGGGAACACCTCGAGCTTCCCGCCTTCCGTCGCATTGAGAATGCTTCGACCATGGGCAGCGAAATGACGGCTCGCGACCCGGTAGCCCGCCTCCATTCGGTCGACTCTCGGATCATGCCAACGGAACCCGGGTCCGAAGTAGTCAGGGTGAAAGTGATTCTCGTCCCTCGCGTCACTGGTGATCACCACCGACTCCAGCTTCGGAGGCACCTTGTAGTAATGGTCGAACCCCAGCAGATAGACAGGATTGCAGCCCAGATGAAACGCCAGCTGAAGATTGAGCATCGTGACCGTGCCGCCCCAGTACACCACATCCTCGAATCGCTCGGAAAACTGCGGGAAGCCGGCGTACTGGCGGACGAAGTTGATGTAGAGCGTGTCCGGGTCTGCCTTGAGGAACTCGCGCAGATCGCGCGGAAAGACCTTCACGCTACCACGAATCGAGTTGAGGGACGTGGCACGGTCCTCTGCCACAAGCCGGTCCTCCACGGTCAGGAAGGTCGGTTGGTAACCCATCTCAGGGAAGATTAAGAAGATCGCGTTGCTCGCGATCGTCACCTCCCCTTTGAGCAGTCGCACGTCTGTGCGGCGCAGGCTTGGTCCGCCGCCGAAGATGAACGCCCGCCTGCCTCTATACACGTCTCGAAGCGCTCGCAATCGCGCGCGCGTCGAGCGCCCCGCTGCCGATTGCCACCAGACGGTCTCCGAGATGCGATCGAGGAACGAGTGCGTCTCTCGACGGAGCCGTCGGGACACTCGAGCGATCAGGTTGATCGGCTCCTGGGTCTGAACGAGGTCGGACAGAGGGGGCTCCCGTCGCGTGACAGTTGGGGCGACTCAACGGAGGGGTGACCGGAGCACGGTGCCGATCACAAAGAGCAACATGACCACGGCGGGCGCCAGAACCGTTCTGCGCTGGAATCGCCAGAAGTCAAACGTGAACGACTTGTAGACGCTCCACGGCGCATACCATGAGTAGAATGAAAGATACCCGACAAGGATACCAACCGGGAACGCGAAGACACCGAGCGGTGAGAGCAGCGTGGTGCTCACGACCAGATAGACAGTTCCTGAGATCCCATTGGCCAGATGCCAGATGATGTGATTCGTCGTGCTGTACAGTTGAAGGTGCATCGCCCCGAACCGCTCGACGAAGAAGGCAATCGATAGCATCGCCCAAAGCGAAGGTGTCACCCAATGCACACTACTTCCGATCCATCGCAGACCAGCCGACGCGACCATGCCCACGGTGATGGCGCCGATAACGAATGACCAGTACGACAACTGCATTCCGCGAGCCGCGACGAGAGCCTGCTCCGCGTCCTTTCCCTGCGACCGCAGGGTAGCGAGCAACGGAAGCTTCGAGTAGAACGGCGCGTTCGAGAAGTCCATGAGCATCTGAGCGACCCTGAAGGCCACCAGATAGCCAGCTAGCGCCGCCGCGTCAGCGACTTGCGCGTAGATCAGCCCACTCGAGATGATCACTCCGCGCGAGAAGATCACGCCGATGCCGCTGCGGATTGCGCTGCCCCAGACCGCGTCCATCACTTCCCGATCAGTGCCCGTTCCCAGAAAGCGGCGAAGTCGGCCGCCCTCGACTTGAGTGGCGAGCCATCGGTTACGGATGACATTGACGACCGCCCATGTCTGGTGTGAGATCACAAGCGCGAGAAGCCGACCGCCCAGAAGCAGTACCACGACGCTCGTGATCATGGCGGCGATCGAAGCGTACGATTCCCAGCGCCGCAGCAGCGCGATCTGGTTGACTCCTTGGAGGTACGCGGAGTATGCGTTGCCGTGCAGAGTGATGCCGAAGGCGAGTACCACGACGCCCCAAGCGAGCCAGCCCGACGTAGGATCCGCGAGCGACTCTATCGGGCGGCGTACGCCAACGGTACCGAGCAGTGAGAACAGAACGAGGGAGCCGACCGTCAGACGCGCGTACACGCTCCTCATGGTGACCCAGATTCGATGGACTGAATCCCAGCGAGGCCCCTCAGATCGCGCTTCGACGCGACCTCGCAGGTCCTTGAGAGTCGAAGAGCCGCCCATGGCGTAGGCGATCACCCGCACGAAGGTCGGTGCGAAGCCAAGATCGGCGAGCTGCTGAAGGCCAATCATGGTGACCAACACGTACCAGACTGCCACCTCCTCTGCGGTGAAGCGCGTGAGGAGCAACGGCAGCACGACCAGGACGCTGAGCGCACGGGTTCCGACGCTCAGCCACGTCATCAGCGTGGGAGAACGCCACCATCCGCGCACGTGAGCGCGCGCTGACGTCAGGAGTTTAGCGGCTCCCACGGCTCTCGCGGGCGCTCACTCGGGGGCGCCAGACTCGGTGGCGTCGACGGCCAGCGCCATCACACCCGCCCCTGAAGCCCCAAGTACCCCGCCAGCACCCCGATCGCCCGCTCCGACGTCCGCCGCACCGCATCCACCGTGTTGCTCCCGTTGTGGCTCCCGAACACGCACTGCTCGAACCCACGCAGCGGCGAATCGGCCGGCAACGGCTCCGCCTCGAACACGTCCAGCGCCGCGCTCCGCACCTGCCCGCTCGCCAGCGCCGCCACCAGCGCCCCCTCGTCGATCAGTGGCCCGCGCGCGACGTTCACCACCCGCACGCCGCGCTTCGCGCGCGCCAGCACCTCGGCGTTCAGCATGTGCCGGTTCGTCTTCGTCAGCGCGCTGGTGAACACCAGGAAGTCGCACTCCTCCACCCGGGCCGGCCAGGCGGCGAGCTCCGCGCCCGCCGGCGGCTCGGTGAGCACCGGGTCGTACGCGATCAGCCGCAGGTCCGCCGCGGCGAGTCGCCGGCCCACGTTGCGCCCGATGTCGCCGTAGCCCACCACGCCCGCGGTCTTCCCCGCCAGCGACACGCCCGCCGGCTTCGGCCAGCCGCCCGCGCGCACGCCGCGGTCGATCGCGGCGAGTTCGCGCGCCAGCATCGTCACGTACGCCACCGCCACGTCCGCCACCTCACCCCCGAACGCGCCGGGCGTGTTCGTGATGGGCAGGCCCAGCTCGCGGGCGGCCACGAAATCCACGTTGTCCACCCCCACGCCCCACTTCACCGCCGCGCGCAGCCGCCCCGCCTTCCCGGCCGCGAACACCGCCCGCGTCGCCGGGTCGTCACCGATGATCCAGCCGTCGTACCCGGGCACCAGCGCGATCAGCTCCGCCTCCGGCAGCGTCTGCACCACCGCCGGCGCGTCCACCGCCAGGCCCAGGGACGCGAACCGCGGCCGGAACTCGTCGATCATCCGCACCATCGGCGGGCAGGTCACCAGTACCCTCACGGGAGACGCTCCCGCCCGATCGCGACCGCCTCCGCCATCTCCCACCCCTCCTGGTCGTCGATGTCCAGCGACTCCGCCCGCGGCGTCTCGAACATCGCCGGCCGCGCGCCGATCCGCGCCTGCGTCCGCGCGAAGCTCGCCGCCGAGAACAGGTACAGGTTCGAGTTCTCCTCGTACCACGGCTCCAGGTCCTGCGTGCGGATCAGGTTGGCCGGGTCGTGGTTCACCGCGCTCCCGTCCGCCCGGTAGAACCGCGTCTGGAACCGGTTCACGGCGAACACCGAGTCCGCCGTCCCCTCCCCGGTCAGCTGCCGATAGTGCGCGATCGCGCGCCGGATCGTCCCCGCCCGCAGCAGCGGGTTGGTCGAGTGCGTCATCACGTACAGGTCGGCCGGCACGTGCGCCACGTCGTCCGCCAGCACCTTGTTCATGCTCACGAAGTCGCCGCACAGTGCGGGCGCGCGGTCCCGCAGCCGCACCCGCGGCAGCGCCCCCACGCCCTGGGCCTCGAACGTGGCCCGCGCGTCCGTGTTGATCACCACCTCGGCGATCTCCGGCAGCTCCAGCAGCGTGTCCACGATCCACCGGTACAGCGGCTTGCCGTGGAACACCCGGAAGTTCTTGTTGGGCACGCGCTCGCTGTGCCCCTTCATGGGCACGAGCGCGACGATGCGCGGGTCAGGCACGTGGGGCTCCGTCATCGGGGTAGTAGAACTGCCGCAGCAACCGCTGGGTCACCTCCGTCCGCTGGTTCATCCCGCGGAAGGTGCCCCAGTACTGCATCGTCCGGAACAGGAGGATCTCGCGGACGAGCGCCAGGGTCCGTCGCTCGCGCCACATCGCCCGCAGGTCCCCCCACACCTGCTGCACGAGCAGCCGCACGAACTCCTGCAGGTACATGTGGCTGTCCGGGACGATCCGCCGCAGCGCGATCGCCTCGCGCTCGTAGCGGTGAAAGATGCGCGACGGCGCCTCCTCGTGCAGGTGCTCCACCGCCGCCTCCGCCACGTACGCGATCCGGTGCCCGGCCGCCAGCGCCCACTGCGCCCACGCCAGGTCCTCGAGCCCGGTCAGCGACTCGTCGTACGGGTGCGCCTCCCAGAGCGCGCGGCGCACCGCGCAGTTGGCGTTGTTGCAGAACGGCGTCCGCTGGTCCGGGTTCGAGCGCAGCGGATACTGCTGCCGGAACAGCACGCTCTCGCTGAACCGGGACCGCGCGTGCCCGGTCTGCCGGCCGTAGGCCAGCGCCACCCGCGGGTCGTCGAACGCCCGGACCAGGTGCGCGATCCACTCGCCGTCCACCGGAAAGACGTGCGCGCTCGCCATCAGGAGCAGCTCGCCCCGGGCCGCCCGGCACCCGACGTTCAGCGACCGGCCGAACGTGAAGTCCTGCTTGGCGATGTGCACCACCCGCGCGCCGCGGCGCTCCGCGATCGCCACCGTGTCGTCGGTGCTCCCCGAGTCGACCACGACCACCTCGTGGTCGGTGAACGACTGGCGCGCGACGAGGTCGAGCAGGGTGCCGATGTGCGCCGACTCGTTGTAGGCGCGGACGACCACGGAGACGCGCGGGGAGGGCGAGGTGCCGCTCACCCGCACAGCACACTCCCGCCGTTCACGTTCAGGATCTCCCCCACCACATGCCGCGCCCCCGGCATGCACAGCGCCACCGCCGCCCACGCCACGTCCATCGGTGTCGCCACCCGCCCGTTCGGGATCCCCGCCTCGATCCGCGCCTTCCCCCCGTCCGCGAACGGCAACGCGCACATCTCCGTATCCACCCACCCCGGCGCCACGCAGTTCACCGTGATCCCGCGCCGCGCGAGCTCCACCGCCTGCGACTTCACGAACGAGATCATCGCGCCCTTGCTCGCGCCGTAGTCGGCATGGAACGCCTCGCCGCGCTGGCCCGCCGTCGAGGCGATGTGCACGATCCGGCCGCCCGCCC
>CAZPJF010000039.1:0-15172 GCA_964586095.1 uncultured Gemmatimonas sp.
CACCCCTGGGTGGACAGCCATCGCGCCGCCTCCTTGGCGTAGTACGTGATCACCTGGTCCGCCCCTGCGCGGCGGATCGCGACCAGCGACTCGAGCGCCGCCCGCGGCTCGTCGAGCCAGCCACGCTCGGCGGCCGCCTTGAGCATCGCGTACTCGCCGCTCACCTGATACGCGACCAGCGGGTGCGGGAACCGCTCGCGCACCGCGCGGATGATGTCGAGCGCGCTGCCGGCGGGCTTCACCATGAGCAGGTCCGCGCCCTCGTCGACGTCCAGCTGCACCTCGCGCAGCGCCTCGCGCGCGTTCGCGGGATCCATCTGGTACGCGCGCCGGTCGCCGAAGCTCGGCGCGCTCTCGGCTGCGCCGCGGAACGGACCGTAGAACGCGGAGGCGTGCTTCGCGGCATAGCTCAGGATGGGCGTCTCGACGAGCCCCTCGTCGTCGAGGCCCCGGCGGATCGCGGCCACCTGGCCGTCCATCATCGCGCTCGGGGCCACGATGTCGGCCCCGGCCTGCGCGTAGCAGGCGGCCGCGCGGGCGAGCAGCGGCAGCGTCTCATCGTTCGCCACGTGGCCGGTCTCGTCGTGGACGACCCCGCAATGCCCGTGCGACGTGTACTCGCACAGGCACACGTCGGCGATCACGAGCAGCCCGGGCGCGCGGCGCTTGATCTCCATGATGGCGCGCGGCACGGGACCCTGGGCGTCCCATGCCCCCGTGCCGGTCGCGTCCTTGTGCCGCGGGATCCCGAAGAGCAGCACGCTGCGGATGCCGAGCGCCTGCAGCTCGTCGAGCTCGGCGGCGAGCCGGTCCACCGAACGCTGGGCGTGGCCCGGCATCGTGGCGATGGGCCGCTCCACGCCGCTCCCCTCGACCACGAAGAACGGGTGGATCAGCTGGCCGGGCGTGACGACCGTCTCGCGGACGAAGGCGCGCAGCGCGGCCGTGCGCCGGGTGCGCCGTGGCCGCGCGGAGGGCGCGGCGTTCGGGGGGGCGGAGGGCGAAGCTTCGAACATCGGGGGGTCTCCTCAGGCCGTCGCCTGGTGGGCGTCGAACACCTGGATGAGGGCGTGGATCATGCCGGCATCGTCGTGCGTCGGCGCGACCGCGTCGACGGCGAGGCCGCATTCCCGCGCCGCGGCCGCGGTCACCGGGCCGATGCACACGATGCGGGGGCGCGACGCCTCGCTGGGCGCGTCGAGGCGCGCGCCGGCGGCCGCGATGCCCTCGACCACGTGCCGCACGGTCGACGCGCTCGCGAAGGTGATCGCGTCAACGCGCCCGTCGCGCAGCGCGTCGAGCATGCCGAGCAGTGCGACGTCGGCCACGGTGCGGTACGCGATCGGCGCCATGACGGTCGCGCCGCGCGCGGCGAGCCGCTCCGCGAGGGAGGTGTCGGCGAGGTCGCCCCGCGGCCAGAGCACCCGCACGCCGCCCTCGACCGGCAGTTCGCGCGCGAGGGCGTCGCCGACCGCGCTCGTCGGCGTGAAGCTCACCGGTACCCCCGCCGCGCGGAGCACCTCCGCGGTGGCGCCGCCGACCGCGGCGACGCGCACGCCCGCCGGCCAGGCCGCCTCCGGCGTGGCCCGCGACGCCAGCAGGCCGTGCGCGCCGTTCGCGCTGGTGCACACCACCCAGTCGAATCGCTCGAGCGCGGCCGCGGCGTCGCGCAAGGCCGTGGGATCCTCCGGTGGAAGGACCCGGATCGCCGGGGCCGCGATCGGATGGGCGCCCGCGGCGCGCAACGCCGCGAGGAGCGGTCCCGCCTGCTCGGCGGGTCGCGTCACCGCCACGCGGCGCCCCGCGAGAGGCATCCGCTCAGGCATCCGCGGTCCCGCCCGCGGCGATCGCCTCGTCGAGCAGTGCCTGGCCACCGCCCTCGACGAGCGCCGCCGCGGTCTCGCGCCCGAGTGCGTCAGCGTCATCCGCGCGGCCGGCGCGCGTGACGCGCACGAGCCGCCCGTCGGGTGCACCCACGAGCGCGGTGAGCGACAGCCGCTCGCCGGCGAGGGTCGCGAACCCGGCGAGGGGCGCGTTGCAGCCCGCCCCCATCGACGCGAGGAAGGAACGCTCCGCCTCGGCGCAGCGCCGGCTCGGCCCGTGGTCGAGGTGCGCGCAGAGCGCACGCGCCTCGCCGTCATCGCGCCGCGCCTCGATCGCGAGGATCCCCTGCGCGACCGCCGGCACCATGCGCGTCGTGTCGAGGAACTCGGTCACGACGTGCAGCCAGCCGAGTCGCGCGAGGCCGGCGGCGGCGAGCACGATCGCGTCGTACTCGCCGCGTTCCAGCTTGGCGAGCCGCGTGTCGACGTTCCCGCGGATGTCGAGGAAGGTCAGGTCCGGCCGCAGCGCCTTGAGCTGGCAGGCGCGCCGCGGGCTGCTCGTCCCCACGCGGGCCCCGCGCGGCAGCTCCTCGAACCGTCCCGCGCGTGAGACGAACGCGTCCCGCGGGTCGGCCCGCTCCGTGAACGCGACGATGGTCATGTCGTCGGCCAGGGTGGACGGGAGGTCCTTCGCGCTGTGGACCGCGAGCCGGATTCGCCCGCTGCGCAGGGCCTCCTCGATCTCGGCCACGAAGAGCGAGTTCCGCCCGATCGCGGCCAGCGGACGGTCCTGGATCTCGTCGCCCTTGGTGCTGATGCGCTCCAGCGAGACGTCGAGGTCGGCGTGCGCCGCCAGCAGCGCGTCACGCACATGGTTCGACTGCCAGAGGGCGAGCTTGCTCGCGCGCGTGCCGATCACCATCGACGTACGTCCAGCCAACGGCCACCCCCTTGGGAGGCTTGCGGTTGCGGATCAGGACCCAGTCCCCGACCCGCCGAGACGACCGCCCCTGAGCATCTCGGCCCAAGATACCGCTTACAGCCCGTCGTGTCACGCACAATTGACGCAACCGGCGGGTCTCCGGCTGGCTGTACGGGAATCCCTGAGGTGCGCCAACGCCTGGTTGGGCATAGCGTAGTGTCCGCAAGAGCGCCAACTCAGCCGCTTCGGCCCCCCTCCGAATGTCTCGTACCGATTCCCCCGCGTTCGGTCAGGCTGACCTCACGAACTGCGAGCGCGAACTCATCCACCTTGCCGGCTCGATCCAGCCGCATGGGGTGATGCTCGTGTTGTCCGAGCCGCGTCTGGTCATCGTCCAGGCCAGCGCGAACGTCGGTGCGCTCGTGGATGCCGCGGTCGACGACCTGCTCGGGCAGCCGATCGACGCGCTGGGCGCGGCCTGCGCGACGGCGGTGCGCGAACTGCTCGAGTCGCCGCAGCTGCACGTGCCGGTCCCGGTCCAGGTGAGCGTGCGGCATCGCGATCGCGAGCGCTCGGCGACGCTGCTCGTCCACCGCCCGCCGGAGGGCGGCGTGATCCTCGAGTTCGAGGACATCCGGACCGCGGGGGAGCGCCGCATGAGTCCGGCGCTGCCGACGCGACTCGCCGGCATCGTCACGCGCCTCAGCGCGGCGCACTCCATCGCCGCCCTCGCCGACCTCGTCGTCGAGGAGCTGCACGACCTCATCGGCTACGACCGCGTGATGGTCTACCGCTTCGACACGGAGGGACATGGCGAGGTGATCGCCGAGGCCAAGCGCGGGGCGATGGAGTCGTACCTGCACCGGCACTACCCCTCCTCCGACATCCCGCAGCGCGCACGCGAGCTCTACCTGCGCAACAAGGTCCGGCTGCTCGTCGACGTGCACTACACGCCGGTGCCCCTCGTGCCCCGCGTGAGCCCGGTGACCGGCGAGGAGCTCGACCTCTCGATGGCCGGCCTGCGGAGCATCTCGCCGATGCACCTGCAGTACCTCAAGAACATGGGGGTCGGGGCGACGGTCGTCGCCTCGCTCGTGCACGAGGGGAAGCTCTGGGGCCTCATCGCCTGCCACCATCGCGCGCCGCGCTACCTCGCCTATGACCTCCGCGCGGCCTGCGAGCTGCTCTCCGAGGTCGTCTCCACGCGCATCTCGGCGCTCGAGCACTACGCCGAGGCGCAGGCCGAGGTGCTGGTGCGGCGCCTCGAGCACCGGCTGATCGAGGAGACCGCCGCCGACGGCGACTGGCGGCGCGCCCTCTTCGACGCACCGCGCCAGCTGCTGACGCCCGTCGGCGCCGAGGGGGCGGCGCTCCTCTTCGATGGCGAGGTGCACAGCACCGGCGACGTCCCGGCGACGACGGACCTCCGCGCGCTCTTCGCCTACCTCGATTCCCAGGGCGCCGACCCGGTCTTCGCGACCAACTGCCTCGGCCGCCTGCACCCGCCCCTCCGGCATCTCACGGCGGTGGCCGCCGGCGTGCTCGCGGTGCGGCTGGGTCCCGCACCCGGCGAGTACCTCGCCTGGTTCCGCAAGGAACAGCTGCAGAACGTCATCTGGGGCGGCGACCCGAGCAAGCCGGTGCTCTTCAGCGACACCATGGAGCTCTCGCCGCGCCGCTCGTTCGCGGCGTGGACCGAACAGGTGCGCGAGACCGCCTTGGCATGGACGCTGCGCGACCAGGCGATCGCGAAGGCGATCGGCACGTCGCTCGCGGACATCATCCTCCAGCTGCGCGCGGTGCGCGTGCTCATCGCCGAGAGCCAGCTCGTCTCCATGCGCGCGGCGGTCCTCGGCGCCGCGGATCCCGTCATCATCGCGGACGACGACGGACGCGTGGTCCTGGTGAACGCGGCGCTCGCGCGCCTCATCCCCGGCCCGCACCGCGCGATCGAGTCACTCGACGACCTCGCCGCCGTCTTCGAGGAGCCGGCGCGCGTGGAGGCGATGCTGCGCGGCCTCCATCGCGACCGGCGGCCGTGGCGCGGCGAGCTCCGGCTGGCGCGGCGCGGCGGCGAGCGCGGCATCCCGGTGGCGTTGCGCGCCGACCCCATCCCCACCGCGTCGGGCGGCCTCTTCGGGACGATCGTGATCCTGAACGACCTCTCCGCGCGCCACGCGGCGGAGGCGGCGCGGACGCGATTGCAGCAGGCGATCTTCAATGCGCAGCGCCCCGCCGGCGCGCTCGGGACCGACGCGGCGCTGGTGCTCACCCCCGCCGTGCAGTCCCTCGTGTCGGCGATCTGGGCCAACGCCGGCGTCGCGGTGAGCGAGATCGCCGACAGCGCCGAGACGGCGGACATCGCGCCGCGCCTGCAGGAGGTCGAGGCCGCCACGCGGCATGCCGCGCGCCTCTCCGCCCTGCTCGGCCGCTACGCCACCGACCTCGGCGACGCCGCGTCCTGATCGGCGATCGCCGCGAAGAGCGCGATGTGGCGGCGGAAGCCGTCACATGCCTCCGCGACCAGGGCCTCGCACGAGCTGCCGTCGAACGGGAGCGCATCGAGCCGCGCCTTCCACGCCGCGGCGGCGGCACGCGGGTCGCGCAGCCCTCGGAACTCGTAGAACGCCGTCGCGAGGTCCCGCGCGTGCGGGGCGGCACGCACCAGCCGCGCCACGATCTGCCCGCCGTTCAAGTCCCCCAGGTAGCGGAGCCAGGCGTGCGAGACGAGGCGCATCGGATCCTGTGCCGCGAGCGTGTGCAGGTGCTCGGCATAGGCGTACGCGAGCGGATGCGTGGGGGCCATGGCCCGCCACTCCGCGCCGAGGGCCACGAGCAGGTCGAACTCGAGCGAAGGGCGTCGCGCGAACTCCGGGACGACCAGCGTGCCGATCACCGGATGCGCCGCCTGCGAATCGAGCGCGTGCTCGAGGGAGGCGTAGATCGCGTGCAGCGCCGCCAGGAGGCGCACGTAGGCGTCACGCGAGGCGCGCCCGCGCAGCAGCGCCGCCATCACGCCACTCCGCTCCGCTTCCGTGTGCAGCGTCCGTGTCCCCTCGTGCAGTGCCGCCGACAGCCCCACCCGCACCTCACCGTTCGGCGATGACCCTCGCAGCCGTCGCCTGGCCCTGGGCGATGCAATCGCCCAGGGCGACGCCGGCCCGCCACTGCCCGGTAAGGTAGAGCCCGGGGAAGGCCGATTCCACACGGGCGGCGCCATTGACCACTGTCTCGTGCCCGAGCTCGTACTGCGGGATCGCCCGCGGCCACTGCTGATGGTGCACGAAGCTCGGCTCCCCCCGCACGCCGAGGAGGGTCGCCAGGTCGCCGAGGACGCGCGGCAGGAGCGTGGGCAGCGGTTCCAGGCCGAGTGCCGGCGCGCGCTCCCCGCCGATGAAGCAGGTCAGCAGGACCTGCCCCTCCGGCGCGCGCCCCGCGAACACGCTCGAGGAGAACAGCACCCCGAGCACCGTCCGCTGCTCGACGGCGGGGCAGAGCACGCCGAAGCCGTCGAGTGGATGCGCCACCGCCCCGCGCGGGAAGCCGAGGGCGAGGGTCGCGATGGGCGGGTGCCGCAGGCGGGTGGCCGGCGCCAGCTCGGCCCGCGCCGCCGCCGGGACGCCCAGCGACTCGAGCGCGTGGGCGGATCCCGCGTAGACCACCGCGTCGACGTACTGGTCCCCGGCCTGCCCGTCGCACGTGGTGTGCACGCGCCAGCCGTCGCCTTCCCGCCTCAACTCGCGGACCCGGGTGCCGAGCCGGACCCGCCCGTTCAGCGCGCGCGCCATCGCGTCGGGCAGCGTCGTGAGTCCGTCGGTGAAGGAGGTGATGCCCTTCTGCCGCATGATGCCGGCGCGCGCCCGCGCCTCCTTCATGCCGCCGAGGAGCAGGGATCCGTGGCGCCGCTCGGCGTGATAGAGCATCGGCATCGCATGCCGGGCGGAGAGCCGCTCCGGGTCGCCCGCGTAGATCCCGGCGACGAACGGGTTCACCAGGTAGGTGAGCACCTCGTCACCGAGCCGCCGCCGCACGAGCGACGCCACCGACTCGTCGTCGGCGTCGCGCACCGCGGTCACGAACGGCTCACCGAGCAGGCGCAGCTTCGCCGAGGCGGACAGCGCCTTCGTCGACACGAGCGACCCGGGTCCGGACGGGAGCGGCACCAGCGCGCCGTCGCGGACGATGAAGCGGCGCTTGGCGAGCGGGGAGGGCGCGATCCGTCGCGGGCCGAGCCCGAGCCGGTCGATCAGCTCCTCGAGTGCGGGCGTGCTCGTGAGCGAGGTGGGGCCGGCTTCCACGAGGTAGCCGTCGCGATGCCGCGTCGTGATCACGCCGCCCACGCGGTCGCCCGCCTCGAAGACCGTCACCTGCGCCGCGCGCGCCCGCAGCTCCAGCGCGGCGCTCAGCCCCGTGATCCCCGCCCCGATCACCGCGACCTGCATCTCACCCCTCCCCGGCCCAGTCGCGCGGCACCAGCATCGCGGCGAGCCGCGCCTCGATCGAGCCCGGTGTGGGCTCCATCGGCGCCGGCCATTCCGCCACCGGCGGCATCGACATGAGCACGCTGTCGGTGCGGGCCCCCGTCTGCAGTCCGAACAGCGTGCCGCGGTCATGCAGCAGGTTGAACTCCACGTAGCGCGCCCGCCGGTGCCGCTGCAGGCGCACGTCGCGGGCCGTGAAGGGCAGCCCGCGGCGGCGCGTGACGATGGGCGCGTAGGCCCGCTCCAGCGCGCGGCCGATGTCGCTCACGAACGCGTGCAGCGCGTCGGCCGCGAGCCCGTGCGGCGGCTCGCCGGGCCGCAGGTGGTCGAAGAAGACCCCGCCCACGCCGCGCGCCTCGTCCGCGCGGTGCGTGTTGCGGAAGTACTCGTCGCACCAGGCCTTGCAGGGCGCGAAGAGGTGCGGGCCGTGCGCGTCGCACGCCGCCTTGAGCGCGCGGTGGAAGTGCACCGCGTCCTCGGGGAACGGATGCGTGGGCGTGAGGTCGGTGCCGCCGCCGTACCAGGCATCGTGCACGAGGCCGTCGGCGTCGGTGAGCTCGAAGTACCGCACGTTCAGGTGCACCGTCGGGACCATCGGCGAGCGGGGATGCACCACCACGCTCACGCCGGTGGCGAAGAAGTGCGGCGGCCCGCCCTCGGGGATCCGCCCGCCGAGGCGCGCGGCGGCGGCGGCGGGGAGGATCCCTTCGACCAGCGCGCGGTTCACGCCGGCCTTCTCGAAGAGCTCACCCTCCGCGAGCAGCCGCGCGCGCCCGCCGCCGCCGCCCTCGCGCGCCCACGCCTGCTCCACGAAACGGCTGCCGTCGAGCCGCTCGAAGAGCGTCGTGATCTCGTCCTGCAGCGTGGCGCTCCAGTCGGCCATCGCCTCGCGGCGCGCGGTGCGGCCGTGCGGCATCGCCGCCGTCATCGCGCCGCCTCGGCGGTGGACTGGCCGGCGGCGTGCGCGCGCGAGTCCCACGCCTGCACCGTCTCGATGAACGCCCGCGCGTGCGGCACCGGGATGTCGGGCAGGATCCCGTGTCCGAGGTTCGCGATGTACCCGGGTCCGTCGATCGCCGCGAGCATCCGGCGCGTCCGCTCGCGGATCGCCGCGGGCGGGGCGTAGAGCGCGGTGGGGTCGAGGTTCCCCTGCAGCCCGCGTGCGGTCGCGTCGGCCACGCCGCGCGCCCAGGCGGCATCGGTGTGCCAGTCCACCCCGAGCACGTCGCACCCGGTCGCCTCCGCGATCTCCCCGAGCGCCCACCCCGCGCCCGGCGCGAAGCAGATCACCGGGACGCCCGCGGTCCGCGCCTGCTGCGCGGCGCGCGCCATGTATGGGAGCGCGAACTCGCGATACTCGCGCGGGCCGAGCGACCCGGCCCAGGAGTCGAAGAGCTGCAGCGCCTGGGCCCCGGCCGCCGCCTGCGCCACGAGGAAGCGGCCGACGTTGTCGGCGAGCCGCGAGAGCAGCGCGTGCGCGAAGCCCGGGTCGGCGAAGAGCAGCTTCTTGGCCACGCTGAACGACTTGGTGCCCTTGCCCTCCGTCATGTACGCGAACAGCGTCCAGGGCGAGCCCGCGAAGCCGATGAGCGGCACGCGCCCCGCGAGCTCGCGCCGCGTGAGCCGCAACGCGTCGAGGTGGTAGCGGAGCCCCTCCTCCGGCTCCACGTCGCGCAGCCGGGCGAGGTCGGCCATCGTGCGCACGGGATCGCTGAACTGCGGTCCCACGCCCTCGTCCACCGACAGGTCCATCCCCATCGCGTCGGGGATCACGAGGATGTCCGAGAAGATGATCGCGGCGTCCACGCCGAGCAGGTCGACCGGCTGCAGCGTCACCTCGGTCGCCAGCTCCGGCGTGCGGCACATGGTGAGGAAGTCGGCCTTGGCGCGCACCGCGCGATACTCGGGCAGGTAGCGCCCGGCCTGCCGCATCATCCAGACGGGCGGACGATCCAGCGGTTCGCGCCGGCAGGCGCGGAGGAAGCGGTCGTTCACGAGCGGACCTCAGGGACCACGGGGGGAGGGACGACGGGTGGGGCGGCGGCCGGGTGGCCGCGCGGCCGCGAGCGCCGGTTCGGCGCCCGGGCCCGCGAAGAGCGAATCGAGCGTCATCGTGAACGCGTGCAGCGCCTCGCCGTGCGCGATCGCGGTCCGGAGCTTCGTCATGGGCCGCGCCAGCAGCTTGGCGACGATGCGGTCCGTGGCGTGCGCCGCCACGGCGTCACCCGCGGCGAAGGTGAGCTCGCGGCGGCAGATCTCGGTGAGCGCCTGCGCGAGCGGACGGATCGCCTCGCGCGCGGCGGCCGCCGAGACCCACTCCACGAAGCTCTCGAGCTCCGCCTCGACGATCGAGTCGGCCGCCGGCGCCGCCGCGCGCCGCATCTCCTCGGCGGCGAGGACGGGGAGGTGGAGCGCGTCGAGGTCGGCGAGCGTGACGCCCGGGACGCCCGCCAGCGCGGGGTCGATGTTCCGCGGCATCGCGAGGTCCATCAGGAGCAGCGGGTAGGTCGACGTGCCGCAGTTCTCGCGCGCGGTCCGCAGCGGCTGGTACATGACCACCGGCTCCGTCGCCGCCGTGGCCGCGATCGCCACGTCGGCCATCGCGACCTCCACGTGCATCGCCTCGTACGGCGCCGCCCGGCCGCCCACCTCGGCGGCGAGCGACTCGGCGCGGCGCGCGGAGCGGTTCACCAGCACGAGGTCACGCGCCCCGAGCTTCATGAGCTGCCGCGCCACCGACTGCCCCGTCTTGCCGCAGCCGATCACGACCACGCGCGCGTGCGCGAGGTTGCCGAAGCGGTCGTGCGCCACCGCCGCCGCCTCGGCGCCCACCGACCGGCGCCCCGCGGTGAGCGAGGTCTCGTGCTGGACGCGCTTGCCCGTGCGGAGCGCCGTGTCGAAGAGCCGGTGGAGCACGGCGCCCGCGGCACCGGCGTCGGACGCCTCGCGGTACGCGTCCCGGAGCTGGCCGAGGATCTGGCCGTCGCCCATGACCTGCGACTCGAGCCCTGCCGCGATGCGCAGCGCGCGACGTGCCACGTCGAGCCCGCCGCGCGCCTTGGCGGCGGTCAGCAGCGTGCGCGCGTCGGCCTTGGATCCCATCCAGGTCCGCGCGAGCGCCGTCACCGCATGGTCGAACGCCGCCGGCGTCGCCGGGTCGTTGCTCGCCGTCCACGCATAGAGTTCGCTCCGGTTGCAGGTCGCCACGCACACGACCTCGCGGATGTCGGCGTGGATCTCGCGCGAGTAGAGGCGCGCGATCCGTGCCTCCGAGAGGTGGAACCGCTCGCGCGTCGCGACGTTGGCGTGCCGGTAGTCCACCGCGATCGAGATCAGCATGTGATCACCTGCCGCGGAAGGGCGCGTTGAGCCGCACGACGCACCAGTTCAGGTAGATGGCCGCCGTCACCCAGGCCAGGTACGGCGCGAACCAGATCGCCGCCGCCGGCGCGAGCGTCCACGCCGACCAGGCCATCCACGCGATCGAGAGCCAGAAGGGGAACACCTGCCGGAGCGCCCAGTCGGGGCGCCGCGAGCGGAAGAAGAGCCAGCTCCACCAGACGTTCCCGACGCCGTTCACCGCGCAGGCCGCGAGGAACGTCAGCCGCTGCGCCTCCGTGCCGCCGCCGCGCCACGCGACCACGCAGCCGTATCCCGCGGAGAGGAAGACCGTCGTCCAGACGGGTCCGAAGAGCGCGTCGCGCGGCTTCCAGGCCGGCTGCCGGAGCGCCTTGTACCACGGCCCGATGTCCGTGACCAGCGCGCCCACCGTCGCCACGCTGGCCCACCAGGCCACCGCGCCGGTCACGGGGATCCACGAGGCGTCCATCAGGCGGTCGCAAGGCCGGTGAGGTGCGCGAGGTTCTTGAAGAAGATCCGCACGTGCGACAGCGGCTTGCCCCGCACGAGCCGCTTCCGCATGTACGCGTCGAACGTCAGCCGCTGCACGTCGAGGTCGCGGCAGATCGCCACGAAGCGCTCGCGGCGGTCGTCGTTCGTGTACCAGAAGCGCTGCATGAGGTCGAGCACCCAGAAGACCTGGCCGTGCGCGCGCATGAAGCGCTTGCGCGCGCGCGCGAGCGCCCGCGCCGAGCCGGTCGCGAGGGCCTCCTCCACGGCGTCGGCGGCGAAGCGCCCGCCGGTCATGGCATAGAAGATCCCCTCGCCGCTCGCCGGCGCGACGACGCCCGCGGCGTCCCCCGCCAGCACCACCTCGCGCCCGTCGTCCCACACCGGGAGCGGGTGCAGCGGGATCGGCGCGCCTTCCCTGCGGATCGTCTCCACGCGGTCGAGCCCCGTCGTGGCGCGGAGCTGCGCCACCGACTCCTTGAGCCCGAACCCCTTCTGCAGCGAGCCCGTCCCGATGCTCGTCGTCTTCCCGTGCGGGAAGATCCACGCGTAGAAGTCCGGCGACAGCGGCCCCTGGTAGTACACGTCGCAGCGGTCGTGCGCGAACGCCGCGCTGTCCGATTCGGGCGACCGCACGATCTCATGGTAGGCGAAGACGAACTTCCCCTCGTCGGCCCGCGGCACGCACTGCCGCGCCACCTGCGAGAGCGCGCCGTCGGCGCCCACGATGAAGCGCGCGCGGACCGAGCGCTCCGTCCCGTGCCGCGAGCGGCCGTCGGTGTAGACCACGCGGGCCACGCCGTCCGCATCGCGCTCGCGGCGCACGAACGCGCCCAGCCGGCGCTCGGCGCCCGCCTGCGCCGCGCGGGCACGCAGCCACTCGTCGAACACGTCGCGGTCGACCATCCCCACGAAGCCGTCGCCCACCGGGATGTCCACGTTCCGGCCCTTGGGCGAGATCATCCGCGCCTCGTTGATCCGAGCGACCAGCAGCGACTCGGGGACGTCGAAGTCCTTCAGCAGCTGCGGGGGCACCGCGCCGCCGCACGGCTTCACGCGCCACGCCCGGTCCAGCAGCAGCACCGAGCGGCCGGCCCGCGCGAGGTCGTGCGCCGCGGTCGCGCCGGCCGGGCCGCCGCCCACCACCACCACGTCGTAGGTCCGTTCCGTGATCATGCGCGGAGCTCCTCCCGTTCGCCGGGGCGCGGGACGAGACCGTACGGCGCCACGAGCCGCCACGCGACGTCCGGTATCATCCGCTTCATCCGCTGCGGCCGCTCGGCGCGCAGGTTGAGCACGCCTTCGGCCATCTTCATCTCCACGCGCGTCCGCGCGAACTCCAGTCCCTTGGGGCCGAACCGCCGCTGCGCCCAGCCGATCAACGGACGCAGCCACTGCGGGGCGCCGCGGACCGGCAGGCCGCCGGCGCTCCGCTCCAGCATCCGCACGAAGGTGCGCACCGGGCCGCGCCGGTCGCCGCGCGACCCGACTTTCCCCAACGCGAGCTCGTCGCGGACCAGGTCGAGCATCGCCTCGCCCCGCGCCGTGCGCACGAGCAGCCACTGGTCCCCCTCGCCGGCCATGTACCCCACCGTGAGGTCGCTCAGGCTGTTCGTGTAGTCGAAGCAGGCCCGGCAGGTGAGCGGGAAGAAGTCGCGCGGCAGCTTGCTGATCGGCAGCTGCATGAACGGGATGTGCCGCGCGGTCCCGTCGTCGAACCGGAGCTCCACGCGGAAGTCGGCGAGGAACTCGAGGTAGGTCACGCGCTCCGGCCGGTCGGTGAGCAGGCCGAGGAACTCGTGGAACCGCGCCGTGGTCGTGTTGTCGCTGCACGGCGTCCCGAACACGTAGAGCGCCTCCAGGCCGAGCTGCGCCTCGAGGGCGCGCAGCGCATGCACCTGGCATGCCACGCCGACCACGGCGAGCCGCGTGTAGCCGCGCGCGGCGCACTCGTCCAGCAGAGCCAGCACCGGCGAGTAGCCCATCTTCATCCCGCGGCACTGGGCCATCTCCTCGGGCCGCGTGAGGATCGCGGGGCGCGGCGCCCAGCGGTCGGACGGGTCGCTCGCGGTCGCGAGCACGGCGTCCACGAGCCCCGCCTCGAGCATCCGCTCCGCGATGCGCGTGGTGATCCCCGTCCACTGCGCGCCGGCGCGCGGCGCGCGCATCCGCGCACGGTGCATCGCGCGGAACGGGCCGAAGAACGCCTCGTCGCTCGCGAGGTCGCGGGTGCGGCCGTGCACCTGCCGCTCGAGCGCCTCGTGCCGGGGATGGATGAACTGGCACGCCTTCCCGCACCACGAGGCGAGCGACGACCGTGAGATGCCGCAGTCCGTGCACAGGTCCCGGTGCGGCGCCGGCGCGAGCGCCGGCGTCGTGGTCAGGACGGGGAGCACGGCGACGGCGGTCATCAGCGCATCGCCCCCAGGATCGCCTCGCCCGAGCCCTCGCGCTGCAGCACGCTCGCGCGGAGCCGCGGCGTGCTCGCGAGCGCCATCGCGGCCGCGACGATGAACAGCACCGCCTCGCCCGCGAAGACCGCGGTGTAGCCGCGCACCGGGTCGCCGAAGGCCGCGATGGTCAGGTCGCTCGCGACGCCGCCGCCGAGCGACCCCGCGCCGTACGCGATCGCCTGCGCCGCGCCGTAGACGCCGAGCCGGATGCCGGTGCCGCGCGTGGTGTCGGCCGCGGTCATCGCCATCATCGACCCGATCGCACCCACCGCGAAGACCCCGTTCGCCACGCCAAGCGCGAAGACCGTCCCCTGCAGGAACGCCGGGCCGCCGATGATCGGCGAGCGCGCGAGCGCGATGAGCGTCAGCGCGCTCGCGATGCAGCCGCCGGCGGCCCAGCCGCGCAGCGAGCCGACGCGCGCGCTCAGCACCGCCGCGGCGAGCATCCCCAGCATCACGCCGCCGTGCTGCGTCCCGCCCAGCTTGGTGCTCTCGCCCGGCGTGAGGCCGAAGACGCGCCCCGCGAACGGCTCGAGGATCAGGTCCTGCGCGCTGTACGCGAGCATCGCCGCGAACACGAAGAGCGCGAAGCGGCGCGTCGTCCGGTCGCGGAGCGCGTCGGCGAGCGCGGCGCCGAAGCCGGCACCCGCCGGCACCGCGGGCGCCGTGAGCGCCGGGCGCGCGATCCGCCACGAGCCCCATGCCGCGATCGCCGCCAGCACCGACGCGATGAGGCAGACCCCGGCCGTGACCGCGATCAGGCGCTCGAACGAGAACGGATCGAGCAGTTGGCCGGAGACGCCCGCCGTCACCGCGATCCCGAAGATCATCATGATCCAGAGGAGTGCCGCCGCCCCGCCCAGGCGGCGCGGCTCGATCTCCTCCGCGACGTGCGCGAGCAACGCCGTCCCCGCCGCACTCATCCCCACGCCGATCAGCGCGTACGCGCCGAAGGCGAGGGTGAGCCCCCACACGAGCTGCGTCGACGCCACTGCCACCGCCACCGCGGCGAGGAAGCCGCCCAGCGCCAGCACCATCGCGCCGCCGAGGATCCACGGCGCCCGGCGCCCGCTCCGGTCCGAGTCGAAGCCGAATCGCGCGCGCGACATCTGGATCGCGAAGTGGAGCGCCACGAGCACGCTCGGGATCGTCGCCGGCAGCGCGAGCTCGACGACCATCACGCGGTTCAGCGTGCTCGTCATGATCGCCGCGACCGCCCCGATGGCGATCTGCGCGAGCCCGAGGCGCGCGATCGCGCCCCAGCCGAGGTAGGTGCGGGGACGCGCGGGCGCGGTCATGAGGTCACGCTCCGGAGGGCGAAGGCCGCGACCATCATCCCCCACACATAGAACGGGACGCCGGCCGCCGAGAGGAAGAGCGCGCGCTCCACCGGTGCCCGCAGGAACCGCCACATGAGCGCGAGCTGCGCGAGCACGAGCCCGCCCACCGCGAACGGGTGCCAGGTGGCCCCCCACGCCGCGAGGAGCGCGATCACCACGAGCTGCGGGACGATCATGACCGCGCAGAGTGTCCAGCCCGCGCGCTGCGGACCGAGGGCCGCCGGCAGCGAGCGGATCCCCATGGCACGATCGCCCGCGATCGACTTGTAGTCGTTGAGCGTCATGATCCCGTGCGCGCCGAGCG
>CAZPJF010000040.1:0-15092 GCA_964586095.1 uncultured Gemmatimonas sp.
ATACGGGAAGGTCGCGCCGGCGCCGACCAGGTCGATGCCGCCCGAGGGGTCCGGCGGTCCGGGCGGCCGCGTCGTGATCCACTCGCCGCCGGCGGCGAAACCGGCGAGGAGCCCGATCCAGAGCACCGCGAGGGCCCGCAGCCAGGTGAGCGAGCGGCGAGCGGCAACGGCGTCGGCGTCGGCGGAGGGAGGGCGCACTGGCGGAAAGTGCACGCGGCGCGCCGCCGGGGCAACGCCGCGTGCGGGCGACGGTCAGAGCGCGTTGTCGAGGCCGAGCAGCTTGACCACGCCGTCGCGGGCGATGAGCGTGCCGCCGATCCACAGCGTGTCGGTCGCGGCCCCGGTGCGGCGCACCACGCCGCACGGGCCGAAGGTGCGGCTCCTGCCCTCGACCCGCTCCTGCTCGCGGCAGGCGGTGCCGATCACGGTCGAGTCCTGGCCATCGGCGGCGCGGAACGCGCGCGTGAGGCCGCGCCCCGTCTGCGCCTCGTAGAGGATCCAGGCCGCGCTCGGCTGCATCCCGCTCGCGAAGACGGCGCTCTCGGGGAAGTACAGGTACGCGAACTCGGCGTGGCTCACGACGAGGGCGCGCACCGCGAGCGTGTCGCGCCGCACGAGGGCGGCCCAGTAGCGCCGCATGAGCGCGTCGGCGTCCCGCGCGCCGCCGGCGAGCCGCGACGGCGCGGCCGCGGTCACGGTCGCGTGGAAGCGGCGCAGCGCCTCCGCCGGCGGGAAGATCGAGTCGACGACGTAGCCGGGCGTCTTCCGCAGCGAGTCCATGGTCGGGATGAGCACGCCGTCGGAGCGCCATTCGACCATGCGCGGGTCGACGCCCGCGGGGATCGGCTGGCGCACCACGGTGGTGGAGTCGGCGGGGACGGCGTCGCCTCCGGCGCCGCGGTCGGGGCCGCGGTCACAGGCGGCGAGCGGCGCGAGGACGAGGAGCGCGAGGAGGACGGAGCGGTGCATGGGATCGAAGATGTGGACCGGGGGGCCGGGTCGCCATGCGACCCGACCCCCCGGCGGTCGTGCAGGGATGCGGTCAGTTGCGGAGGTACGTGGTCCAGCCGGCGTACCACTGCGTCGGCGCGTCGGGCTGGATGGCCCCGAGGAAGGCCGTGCCGGCGAGCGAGCCGCCGAAGAAGTTCGCGACGCGGTTCCCGGTGAGGCCGGGGAGCGTGGCGCCGGTGCCGCCGGTGCGCAGCGCCGAGCCGACCGCCGGACGCCAGTCGAGCGCCGTCCCGTTCGCGATGGTCACCGACGAGTCGGGGACGCTCAGGAAGAGCGTGTGCGCGCCCGCGGTCGTGTTCCCGGTGATGTTCGCCCCGGCGAACTTGTCCTCGGTCGCCCAGCGGTTCGTCGCGCCGGGGACGTCGAACGTGCGCGGGTTGTTGGTGAAGAGCGTGTTGAAGACGTCGAGCGAGTCGCTCGCGAAGCGGGCGTAGGTCGCGGTCGAGTCGAAGGCCGAGAGGCCGGCCTCGGGCCAGCGCGCCACGACGCCGTTCATCCAGGTGCCGCCGGTGCCGCGGCGGAGGAGCATGCCGACGCCGCCGTCGCCGTTCGGGCGGACCGGGATGACGTTCGCGCCCGGGCCGACGATGGTGAAGTTGGCGACGACCGGCATGGTGTACGGCGCCGAGTTGAAGCCGTCGGCGCAGGTGCCGCTCGCGGCGCCGCAGCCGTCGACCTCGAAGCCGTTCTGCTCGGCCGAGAGGGCGCCCGGGTTGCCGGCGCGCGGGTTCACGCGCGGGCCGGTCTGGAGGGCGATGAGGTACTGCAGGCGGCCGCGGTAGCCCTCGGCCATGTCGAAGTGGTCGTCCCCGGCCTCGTACGAGACCAGGTAGCGGCCGTCGACGGTGCCGCCGAACCACTCGAACTGGTCGTCGAGGCCGCGGACGGCCTGGTTGTACTCGAAGCGCGTGTTGCTGCCCACGGCGTACATCGAGTAGGAGTTGAGCTCCACGTTGAGGATCGCGGCGGCGCCGGCGAACTCCACGCGGGTGTAGACGAGCTCGCCCGAGTTGTCGTTGTCGAGGTTGCCGCCGTTCCAGCTCACGGTGTCGGCGGGGGCGGGGCCCTCGACGACGATGCGGCCGGTGCGGTTGGAGCGGGCGTTGCCGACGAGGATCAGGCCACCCCAGTCGCCCGGGGCGCGCTGGCCGGCCGCGGCGGCCGACGTGAAGACGATCGGCTCGGCGGCGGAGCCCACGGCGACGATGCGCGAGCCGCGGAGCACCATGAGCGCGGTGACCGGGGGCGCGGCGCCGGCGGTGATGTTGCCGCCGATGATGCGGGTGCCGGCGGGGATGGTGAGGGTCGCGCCGTTCGCGACGGAGATCACGCGGGTGAGCTGGTAGACGTTGTTCCGGTCCCAGGTCGTGTTCGCAGTGATGTCCTGCGTCACCTGCACGATCGGGCGGTCGGAGGTGCGGACCGCAGCCTCGGTCGCGTAGGGCCCCTGCTCCGCGCCGCGGAGGGCGCGCACCCGGTAACGGTAGTCGGTCTCGGGGGTGAGGCCCGCGTCATTGAAGGTGGTGGTGAGCACAGTGTCGATGATCGCGAAGGCGGCGGCGCCGGTCGCGCGGTCGACTTCGTAGCCGATGGCACCGCCGACCGCCGACCACGTGACGGTCACCGCGGTCGCGCCGGTCGCGTTGGCGGTGAGGTTCGCCGGGGCGGCGAGCGGCGTGGGCTCGGTCGAGCCCTCGTCGTTGCAGGCCGCGAGCGCAGCCACGAGGCCGACGGCGGCGAGCCGGAGGGTCCGGGTAGCACGCAGGATGGACATGGGATCCCGAGAGTGGAAGTGAAACACCGATGGCCGCGGCACCTGCCGCGGCCATCGGGAACCTCACCTGACTCTGTCTCGTGGAGACCACGCTGGTGTCACGAAGCCGTCACCGTGACCGGGCGGGGGGTCAGCGCCAGCGCATCCCGAACGAGATCCCGCGTCCCTGGCGGTACTCCTCGCGCGTCACCGGCCCCTGCGTGAGCCGGAACGGCGCGTCGAGGAGGTTGCGCAGGTCCAGGGCGAGCTCGACGCGCTCGAGCAGCGGGTAGCGGACCGAGACGTCCAGCATGTGCCGCGTGGCCTCCTCGACGTCCGGGTACGGCACCGTGCCGGCGCTGTGGATGCGCGGCCCGACGGCCGAGTAGAGCGCCGTGAGCGTGAAGCCGTTGTCGGCGGTCCGCGTGAGGCCGCCGTTCACCACCCACGGCGCCTGCCCCATCATCGCGCGGTTCGCGTTGGTGTTCGCCGACGCGCCCGCCCCGAGGTCGATCGTGCTGCGCATGATCGTCGCGTTCGTGAAGAACGCGTAGCGCTCCAGCGCCGGCAGCAGCGTGCCGAGGCCCTTCCGGAGCTCGAGCTCGGCGCCGAGGTTCTCGGCCGACTGCGCGTTGAAGAACGAGACGAAGGGCTGGCCGCCGGTCGAGATGTCGATGCGCTCGATCGGGCGGTCGAAGCGCTTGGCGAAGACGCCCACGCTCACCACCTCGCCCGCGTTGGGAAACATCTCCCACTTGAGGTCGAAGTTCTGGATGAGCGTGCGCACGAGCGACTCGTTGCCGCGGGTGATCTGGCCGCCCACCACCTCGAGGTACTGCACCGGGGAGAGCTCGCGGTACTCGGGGCGCGCGAGCGTCTGCGAGGCCGAGGCCCGCAGCTGCTGCCGGTCGGTGAGGCGCACGTTGAGCACGGCCGCCGGGAGCACGTCCGTGTTCTTGAGCCGCGACTCGAAGAAGCCGCCGTTCGAGAGCGAGGTGTTCACGACGATCTCGGCGTCCTCGACCCGCGCGCCGGTGATGAGCCGGAAGCGGTCGAGGAAGGAGAACTCGGTCATCAGGTACGCCGCACCGAGCGTCTCGTCGGCGTCGTAGACGCCGTCGGCGGAGACGTTCGAGATGTTGAAGACGGCGTCGGTGCCGCCCGTGAAGCGGCCGTCGAACAGCTCCTCCGCGGGCCGCACGCGATCCCCGGCGGGCACCACCGTGGAGAGGATGCTGAACTGCCGGTTGAAGGCCTCGCGCGCCGTGGTCCGGTAGAGCGCGCCGACCTTGATCGCCGGGGCCGCGGCGTCGGCGCCGAGGGCGAGGCGGTAGTTGAGCGCGGCCGACCAGTTGCTCTCCTGCAGGTCGCTGAACGTGCGGCGGGCCACGTCGGGGTTGCCGTCGCTCCACTGGTAGGCGCCCCCCGGGGTGAACTGCGCGTAGACGAGGTCGGAGCGGTCCGGCTCGGCGCGGGTGACGCCCGCGGCCGAGAGCGTCCAGCTCAGCTGCTGCCGCCCGCCGAGCGAGTGCTCGCCGGCGAGCTGCGAGCTGCGGATCGAGCGCTCCACGAACCGGAGCGTCATGCGCTCGATGTTGCCGCCGCTGAACGCGAAGGACGACCCGGCGGTCCGCCGCGCCTCGTTGTCCGCGCTCCGCGTGAAGGTGTTGTTGAACGTGATGAGCGAGCCGCCGCCGAGGAGGGTGCTCAGGTTGAGCACGCCGCCCCAGGTCGCGTTGCGCGAGGCGGCCTCGCCGCTCCACGACTCGAGCACGACCGGACGCCCGTCCTGCTGGATCGGGTTCGCCTGGTAGAGCCCCTTCTGGATCTCCTGCGAGTTCGCGTACGTGAACGACGCGAGGTAGCCGAGGCGCAGCCCCAGCACCGGGTCCTGCCCGCCGACCGAGACGCCGAACGAGCCGTTCGGCGCCGCCTCCACGCTGGTGGGCGTCCAGGCGTTGCGGAGCGAGTTGATCGCGCCGTTCACCGCCTCGCGCGTGGTCAGCTGGCCGACCGCGGCCGCCGAGCGGAGCCCGCTCGGCAGCGCCCGGGCCGACCCGCCGAAGCCGAGCCACTCCTGCCCGACCGTGGGCGCGCTCACGATGCTCTTCCCGGTCGCCGCGTCGTTGTAGCCGATCGACGACGAGAAGGTGACCGTGCGGCGCGCCGGGTACTCGCGCGTGCGGATGTCGACCGAGGCGCCGGAGAAGTCGCCCGAGAGGTCGGGCGTGAACGACTTGCTGACGTTGATCGTCTGCAGGAGGTTCGACGGGAAGAGGTCGAGCGGGACGTAGCGCTTCTCGGGCTCGGGGCTCGGGAGGCGCGCGCCGTTCATGCTCGTGACGGTGTAGCGCTCGCCGAGGCCGCGCACGAAGACGCTGCGGCCGTCCTGCACCGTGACGCCCGAGACGCGCTGGATCGCCTTGGCGGCGTCCGAGTCGGGGCTCTTGCTGATCTGCTCCGAGGTCACCGCGCTCACGATCCCGGTGGCGGTGCGCTGGGCGTCGAGCGCCTCGTTCACCGAGCCGCGCTCGGCCTCGGCGGTCACGACCTGCGCCGTGAGCTGCACGCTCGCCTGCGCGAGCGAGACGTCCTGCTGGAGCACCTTCCCGGCCTCGAGGAAGAGCCCGGTGACGGTCTTGGGGGCGTAGCCGATCCGGCGCACCTGCAGCGTGACGGTGCCCGCGGGCACGTTCACGATGGTGAAGCGGCCGTCCACGCCGGACATCGTGCCGAGCGTGGTGCCGACCACCTGGATGCCGGCGTCGGTGAGTGCCGAGCCGGTGGCGGCGTCGAGGACACGGCCGACGATGCGGCCGGTGGTGGGTGCCTGCGCGCGCATCGCCTGCGGCAGCGCGAGCGCGATCAGGGAGAGCAGGAGCTTCGGAACACGGCGCATCGGCGTCTCGTGGAGTGGGGCGAATCCGGGACTGCGGTCAGGTCCGCGGCGCGGGCGCCGGCGGACGACTCAAAGCTCCCGGGGTCCCGTACCGGCGCCCCCACGGATGTGCAACGGATATGTAACGGCGGCCGGGGAGGCGGCGTTACAATGGGGCCCGACGCAGGGGCGGCGGGCTAGGAGTGGGCCGCGGGGAAGAGCGCGGTGATGGCGCTGCCCACACCCGGCTCGCTCTCGGCGCGCACCCGGCCACCGTGCGCCTCCACGAGGTGCTTCACGATCGCCAGCCCGAGGCCCGTCCCGCCCTGCTCGCGCGAACGGCCGGGGTCCACCCGGTAGAAGCGCTCGAAGATGCGCGGCAGGTGCTCCGGGGCGATGCCGACGCCGGTGTCGCGCACGCCGACGATCACGCCGCGCTCGTGCCGGCGCGAGAAGAGCGTCACGGTGCCGGCGGCGGTGTGGCGCACCGCGTTGTCGACGAGGTTGCCGAGCACCTGCCGCAGCGCGGTGCCGTCGGCGTAGACCTCGGTGGCATCGGCGGGGATGTCGGTGCCGAGCGTGAGTCCCTTGGCCGCCGCGGCGTCGCGGGCGGCGGCGAGCACGTCGTTGGCGATGCCGGCGAGCGCGATCGGCACGGGATTGGGCACCCAGCCGCCCGACTCGATGCGCGAGAGGTCGAGGAGGTCGTCGACGATGCGCTGCATGCGCCGCGTGTTGCCGAGGATCCGCTCGGCGAAGCTGCGCCGTGCGTCGAACGGCACATCGGCCTCGGCGAGGGTCTCCGCGAAGCCGCCGACGATCGTGAGCGGCGTCCGGAGCTCGTGCGAGACGTTCGCGACGAAGTCGCGGCGCACCGCCTCGAGCCGCCGCACGCGCGTGAGGTCGAAGAGGGCGAGCACGGCGCCCCCCTCGGCGAGCGGGCGCGCCGTCACGTTGAGCGTGCGTCCCGCGATCACCACCTCGGCGCCCTCGGTGGTCTCCCCGCCGAAGGCCGCGAGGAGCGCGTCGCGGAGCTCGACCTCGCGCGGGAGGAGGTCGAGGGGGAAGGGGAGCGGCGCGCGCACCCCGAGCAGGCGCCGCGCGGTCTCGTTGATGCGCACCACCTGCTGCTGCGTGTCGACGGCGATGACGCCCTCGTTGAGCGACTCGGTGAGCTGGAGCAGCAGCAGTTCGTCGGCCTCGAGTGCGCGCAGGCGCGCCGAGAGCTGCTCGGCGAGCTCGCGCAGCGCGACGGCCAGCTCGCCCACCTCGCCCGGCGCGCGGAGCGTGGGCCGCCGTGCGAGGTCGCCGTCGGCGAGCGCCTGCGCCACGTCGCGGAGCTCCTCCACCGGGCGCGACACCGAGCGCGAGAAGAGGAAGGCGATCGCGAGCGCGCCCGCGAGGGCGAGGAGGGCCGCGGCCATCACGTCGAACCGCGCGTCGTCGACGACCTGGTCGAGCGAACGCGTGGGGAGCGAGACGCGCGCGACGCCGCGGCCCGCCACGGGCACGGCCACGTACAGCTCCTCATCGCCGGTCGAGGGCGAGGGGCGCCGCGAGGTGCCCGTCGCGCCGCCGAGCGAGGCCGCGACCTCGGGCCGCGTCGCATGGTTCTGCAGCGCGAGGAGCGCGGCGTCGTCGAACTCGGAGTCCCCGACGACCACGCCGTCGGGCCGGACCAGGGTGACGCGGCGCCCGAGGGCGCTGCCGCTGCGGTCGGCGAGCGAGTCCGGGAAGAGCGAGTCGCGCTGCCAGAGCTCGCCGACGAGGCGCGCCTCGCGCGAGAGGAAGCTCGTCGCGTCGTCCGCGAGGCGCGCGCGCAGCTGGCGGTCGACGACGGTGATGAGGAAGACCGCGAGGAACCCGACGACGAGGACGGCGCCGAGGAGGAGGCGCTGGGTCAGCCGCACGGCGGCCTCAGGCGTCCTTCGTGCCGGGCGCCTTCAACCGGTAGCCGAAGCCGCGGACGGTCTCGATGAGGTCGCCGGCGGGATGGAGCTTGGTGCGCAGCCGCTGGATGTGCATGTCGACGGTGCGCGTCTGGATGTCGGGGGCGGCATCCCAGACGGTCTCGAGCAGCTGCGAGCGCCCCTGGACGCGCCCGCGGCGCTCGGCGAGCGTGAGGAGGAGCTTGTACTCGGTGGGCGTGAGTTCCACCTCGAGGTCGTTCACCGTCACGCGGTGCGCCGAGCGGTCCACGCGGATCGGCCCGACGGCGAGCACGTCGGCATGGTCGCCGCTGCCGGCGACGCGGCGCAGGATGGCCCCCACGCGGAGCACGAGTTCCTGGGGGCTGAACGGCTTGGTGAGGTAGTCATCGGCGCCGAGCTCGAGGCCGCGGATGCGGTCGGGCTCCTCCTTGCGCGCGGTGAGCATGAGCACCGCGACGCCCGTGGTCGCCTCCTCGTCGCGGAGGCGGGCGAGCACGTCGAACCCGGACATGCCCGGCAGCATGAGATCGAGCACGATCAGCGCCGGGCGTTCGCGCTTGGCGAGCGCGAGTGCGTCGGGACCGGAGGACGCGCTCGAGACGCGATACCCGGCCTTGGCGAGGTGGTAGACGACGAGCGCGACGATGTCGGGTTCGTCGTCGACGACGAGGATCCGCTCCCCGCCGGGGGCAGGCGCCGTCACGCGGGACTCCCCTGGAGCCGCCGGGTGATCGACGCGATGAGGAGGTCGATCGCGACGCTGTTCTCGCCGCCGCGCGGGATGACGAGGTCGGCGTAGCGCTTGCTGGGCTCGACGAACTGGAGGTGCATGGGTTGCACGGTGTTCAGGTACTGATCGAGGATCTCCTCGAGCGGCCGGCCGCGTACCGCCATGTCGCGGCGGATCCGGCGGATGAGCCGGATGTCGGCGTCGGTGTCGACGAAGACCTTCACGTCGCAGTGCCGCCGCACGCGCTCGTCGACGAGGAGCAGGATCCCGTCGATCACGATGACATCCGCCGGCTCGACGCGGACGCGCTCGGGGGCGCGGGCATGCTGCACGAAGTCGTAGACGGGCTTGTCGATCGCCTCGCCGCGGCTCAACGCCTCGAGGTGCTCGGCGAGGAGGGCCGTGTCGAAGGCGTCCGGATGGTCCCAGTTCACGCGCCGCCGCTCCTCGAGGGTGAGGTGGCGGTGGTCGCGGTAGTAGGCGTCCATGTCGATGAACGCGGCCTGCGCGCCCTGGAGCGAGTCGGCGACGCGGCGGGCGACCGTGGACTTCCCGGAGCCGGTGCCCCCGGCGATGCCGATGATGAGGGGTGTCATCGAATGATGGAACGGGTGCGGGAGCACGGGCGGTAAGTTGCCGGGCACGGGACGTGCCGGGCAGTCCCGATGCGGTCACGGTCCTGTATCGGGGCCGGGTGGAAGTTGGGGCCCGCACGCGGGGGGCGTCAACGACTTCCCCTCCTATAGAGGCGGGGGCGCGGCTACTTTTCAGGATGGCCCTCATGCGACGCCTCGCCGGCCGGCCCGCGGCCCTGCTCGCGGCCCTGCCCGCGCTCCCGCTCGCGGCCCTGCCCGCGCTCCTGCTCGCGCTCCTCCTGCCGGCCGTGGCGCCGGCGCAGGCGCGGGTCGAGCTGCTGGTCGCCGCCACGACCGACGTGCACGGACGGCTCCGCGGTTGGGACTACTACGCCAATGCCCCGGACCCCGACCGCGGCCTGGCGCGGGTCGCCACGATCGTCGACTCGCTCCGCCGCGCCGCGCCCGGGCGCGTCGTGCTGGTCGATGCGGGCGACCTGCTGCAGGGCAACCCGATGACGTACGTCGCGGCGCGGATCGACTCGCTCGCGCCGCACCCGGTGGTCGCCGCGATGAACGCGATGCGCTACGACGCGGCGGCGCTCGGGAACCACGAGTTCAACTACGGACTCCGGACCCTCGATCGCGCCACGCGGCAGGCGCGGTTCCCCTTCCTCGCCGCCAACGTCGAGCGGCTCGACGGCGGCCGCGAGTACGCGGCGATGACCACGGTGCGGCGCGGCGGCGTGAAGGTCGCGATCATCGGCGCCACCACGCCGGGGGCGATGGTCTGGGACCGCGACCACCTCGCGGGCCGGCTCCGCGTGCACGACATCGTCCAGTCGCTGCCGGCGCAGGTCGCGGGGGCGCGTCGGGCGGGGGCCGACGTGGTGGTCGTCGTCGCGCACTCCGGGCTCGACGGCGCGGCCTCGTATGACTCCGCCGGGCTCGGGCTCGGCGGCGAGAACGTGATGGCGCGGGTCGCGCGCGAGGTGCCGGGGATCGACCTCATCGTCGTGGGCCATTCGCATCGCGAGGTCGCCGACACGACGATCAACGGCGTGCTCGTGATCCAGCCGCGCAACTGGGCGACCAGCGTCGCGGTGGCGCGCCTGGCGCTCGCGCGGCAGGCCGGCGGCTGGCGCGTGGTCGCCGCGCGCGGCGAACTCGTGCAGGCGCGCGCGCACGCGGAGGCCGCGGGCGTGGTGCGGGCGGTGGAGCGCGCGCACGCATCGGCCGTGCGCCACTCGACCACGGTGATCGGCCGCACCGGCGCCGAGTGGCGCACCGATTCGGCGCGCGTGCAGGACACGCCGCTGATCGACCTGATCCAGGCGGTGCAGCGGCGCGCGACCGGCGCGGAGCTCAGCATCGCGGCCGCCTTCACCACGTCGGCCACCCTCGCGCCGGGCCCGATCACCGTCGCCCAGATCGCGCAGCTCTACCCGTACGAGAACACGCTGCGCGCGATCCGGCTCTCCGGCGCGCAGCTGCGCGCCTTCCTCGAGCACAGCGCGCGGTACTTCATCGTCGAGGCCGACGGGCGGGGCGGCTTCCGCACGCGCCCGGATCCGCGGATCCCGGGCTACAACTACGACATCGTCGCGGGGGCGGAGTACACCATCGACCTCTCGCGTCCGATGGGCGCGCGCGTCACGCAGCTCGCGGTGAAGGGGCGCCCGGTGGCGGATGCCGACACCTTCACCGTCGCCATCAACAACTACCGGGCGGGCGGGGCCGGGGGCTACTCGATGGTCCTCGGGGCGCCCGTCGTGTACGAGGGGAGCACCGAGATCCGCGACCTGCTCATCGACGAGGTGCGGCGTCGCGGGACGATCGAGCCGGCGGATGTCTTCGAGCCCAACTGGCGCCTGCTGCCCCCGCGGCGGTCGATCCGCGTGATCGCGTTCAACGACTACCACGGCGCGTTCGTGAAGCGGCCCGATGGCGGCGCGGGGAACCGCGGCGGCACGGCCGAGCTCGCGGCGCTCATCACCCGCGCGCGCGCCGAGTGCCGCCCCGGCTGCGTGCCGGTGCTGCTGCACGGCGGCGACCTCTTCCAGGGCACGCCGGCGTCGAACCTCGCCTACGGCCGCACCGCCGTGGGCATGCTCAATGCGATGGGGGTCGCGGCCGGCGCGCTCGGCAACCACGAGTTCGACTGGGGGCAGGACACGCTGCGCGCCCGCCTGCGCGAGCTGCGCTCCCCGGTGCTGGGCGCCAACGTGACCTACGCCGACGGCCGCGACGTGCCGTGGATCCCCGACGACACGCTCCTCGCCATCGAGGGGCTGCGCATCGGCGTCGTGGGCATCGCCGACCCGGCGACGCCGCACACGACGATGCCGAAGCACGTCGCGGACCTGCGCTTCGCGCCGCCGGCGCCGGTCGTGACCGCACGCGCCCGCGCGCTGCGGGCGCGCGGGGCCGACGCGGTGATCCTCGTCGCGCACCTGGGCGGCTTCTGCGAGCGCGACGACCCCGACCGGTGCCGCGGCGAGATCTTCGACCTCGCGCGCGAGCTCTCGCCGCAGGACGTCGATGCGATCGTGAGCGGGCACACGCACTCGCCGGTGAACACCGTGGTGAACGGCATCCCGATCGTGCAGGCGCGCTCGAGCGCACGCGCGCTCGGGGTGCTCGACCTGCCCGCCGACGGGTCCGCGCCGCGCCCGCAGCTCTGGAGCGTGACGAGCGACAGCATCACCCCGGACCCCGCGCTCGCGCGGCTCGTGGCGGACGCGAACGCCGCCGTGGCCGACCGGATCGGCGCGCGCGTCATCGAGGTCGCCGAGCGGCTCCCGCGCGAGGGCGACCAGTTCGCGCTCGGCAACCTCATCGCCGACGCGCAGCGCCTCGCCGGACGCGGCGACCTCGCCGTGATGAACAACGGCGGCATCCGGACCGACCTGCGGGCCGGCGTCGCCACGTGGGGGGACCTGTACGAGATCCAGCCGTTCGGCAACCGCCTCGTGGCGGTCAGCATCCCGGGCGCGGCGCTGCGGCGGTACCTCGAGGCGCTCGTGGACGGGGCGCGGGTGCGCTACCACCTGAGCGGCGTGCGGGTCGAGTACGACCCCGCGGCGGCGCCCGGTGCGCGGCTCCGCCGCGTGACGCTCGGTGATGGTTCGCGCCTCGACGACCGTCGACGCTACCGCGTGATCATGACCGACTTCATGGCCTCGGGCGGCGACGGCGCCGCGCTCGCCAAGGAGGCCGTCGTCGAGGAACTCAACCAGGTCGACCTCGACGCCCTGATCGACCACCTGCGGGCCCAGCCCGGCGGCCGGCTCGTGCCGACGCCGGCCCTCGCGGCGCCGCGCATCGTCCCCGTGCCATGAGTGAACCCCTCCGAGTCTTCGTGAACGGCGCCGGCGTGTCGGTGCCGGCCGGCAGCACCGTCCTCGATGCCGTGCGCGCGGCCGACCGGAGCGCCGCCGACGCGGTGGTCGCCGGCACCCGCGCCGTCGCCGACAGCCGCGGCATCGTCGTGCCGCCCACCACGCCGCTCTCGGGCGGCTACGTGATGCGCCTCGTCTCGGCACGGCAGCGGCCGGGCGCACCCGGGGACGAATGACGGTCCTGACCTCCGCGCTGCTCCGGCGGCTGCCCAAGGCGGAGCTGCACTGCCACCTCGACGGCTCGATCCGCCCGGCGACGCTCCTCGAGCTCGCCCGCGACCAGCGCAAGCCGATGCCGCGCGACGACGCCGAGGCCCTGCGTGAGTACATGCGCGTGGACGACGCGCGGAACCTCGAGGAGTACCTGGAGCGCTTCGCGACCACCCTCTCGGTGATGCAGCGCGCCGAGGCGATGGAGCGGATCGCGTACGAACTCGCCGAGGACTGCGCGAAGGAGGGCGTGCGCTACCTCGAGACGCGGTTCGCGCCGATCCTGAACGTGCGCGAGGGGCTCACGATGGAGCAGGCGGTCGAGGCGCCGTTGCGCGGCCTGGCGCGGGCCGAGCGCGAGTTCGGCATCGTCTCGCGCGTGATCGTGTGCGCCATCCGGAACATGCCGCCCAGCGCGTCGCTCGAGGCGGCCTGGGTCGCGGCCGACTTCAAGGGCGAGGGCGTCGTGGGGTTCGACCTCGCCGGCGGCGAGGCGGGGAACCCCGCGTCGCTGCATGCCCCCGCGTTCCACCACTGCCTCGAGCACGGGCTCCCGTGCACCTGCCACGCGGGCGAGGGGGACGGCGCCGGCTCCATCGCGCAGGCGGTGCATGCCTGCCACGCGCACCGCATCGGGCACGGGACCCACCTGGTCGATGACCCGGCGCTGCTGGCCGAGCTCCGCGAGAAGGGGGTCGCGATCGAGTGCTGCCTCACGAGCAACGTGCAGACGCGCGCGACGGCGGGCTATGACACGCACCCGCTGCGCACGTACTTCGAGGCGGGGCTGCAGGTCTCGATCAACACCGACAACCGGCTGATGAGCGGCACCGACCTGGTCACCGAGTACGGGCTCGCGGCGCGGCACCTCGGCTTCACCTTCGACGAGCTCGCGCGCCTCGCGCGGCAAGGCTTCACGAACGCGTTCCTGCCCACGGACGAGAAGGTGGCCCTCGTCGAGCGGGTCGACGCCGAGTTCGCCGCGCTGCGGCAGGAGGTGGCATGAGCGACCAGGCGACGCATGGGGCGGCCGACGCCCGCCGGGCGGCCGAGGCGGTCCGCGAGCGGCTCGGCGTGCGTGCCCCGGCGGCGGCCATCGTGCTCGGCTCCGGGCTCGGCGCGCTCGCCGAGCGGCTCGCCGACGCGCGGCGCGTGGCGTACGCGGGGATCCCGGGGTTCCATGCACCCCAGGTGGAGGGGCACCGCGGCGAGCTGCTCTGCGGCACGCTCGGCGGGCGCGAGGTGCTGCTGCTGGCCGGCCGCTTCCACATGTACGAGGGGCACGATGCGCGGGTCGCGGCCTTCCCGGTGCGCGTGGTGCACGCGCTCGGCGCGCGCGTGCTCTTCGTCTCGAACGCGGCCGGCGGCATCCGCCGCACGTTCGCCCCCGGCGACCTCATGATCATCGCCGACCACCTCAACCTGATGTTCCGCAACCCGCTCATCGGCGCGGCGGAAGCGGGGGAGGCGCGCTTTCCGGACATGAGCGCGCCGTACGCGCCGCGGCTCCAGGCCCTCCTGGACACGGCCGCCCGGGCCGGGGGGCTCGCGCTGCAGCGCGGCGTGTACTGCGGCCTGCTCGGGCCCACCTACGAGACGCCCGCCGAGGTGCGGATGCTCGACCGGCTCGGTGCCGACGCGGTGGGGATGAGCACGGTGCCCGAGGTGATCGTGGCGCGCGCGCTGGGGATGGAGGTCGCGGGGATCTCGCTGATCACGAACCCGGCGGCGGGCACCACCGCGGCGACGCTCGACCACGCCGAGGTGGTCGCGGTGGGGCGGCAGGCCTCGGTGGCGTTCTGCGGGCTGGTGGAGCGGTTCGTCGCGTCGCTCTGAGTCGGCACGGCGGCCCCGCGGGCCGGTCGCGTCCGGGGCCGGCCCGCCCGCACCGCCGGCGCACCAGCCGCCGGCGCACCAGCCGCCGGCGCGGGAACGCCCCCTCAGCGGCTCGGCGGCGACGGCGGCAGCGCGAGGAGGCGCTGCTTGAACGCCTGGAAGTTGGGCGTGTCCTTGGTGAGGCCGCGGAGCCGGTCCGGCGGGTACTGCGCGATGCGCGCGCGTGCCGCCGCGATGCGCGACTCCTCGAGCGGGTGCGAGCGGAACCAGGTCTCGAGGGCGTCGGGCTTGGTCTTCCGCTCGTCGAGCAGGATCTGGAACATCTCGGGGATGCCGACGGGGTCGATGCCTGCCGCGATGACGTACTTGACGCCCTCGGCATCCGCCTCGTCCTCGTCCTGCCGCGAGAAGTTGGCGAAGGCCGCGTTGGCGCCGAGGCTGATCACCGCCTGGCTCGCCTCGCTGTTGCAGATGCTCGTGAGCACGCAGACGGCGGTGAGCCCGACGTTGGTGCCCTGCGCCTTCTGCATCTGCTGGACCGAGTGCCGCATGGTCACGTGGCCGATCTCGTGCCCGAGCACGCCGGCGACCTGCGCCATGTTGGTGGCGCGCTCGATGAGGCCGCGGTTCATGTAGATGAAGCCGCCGGGCACCGCGAACGCGTTCACGTCCTTGCTGTCGACGATGAAGAACTGCCAGTCGAGGTTGCGGCTGTCGGCGATGCGGGCGATCGAGTCGCCGAGTACGTTGATGTAGCGATTGAGCTC
>CAZPJF010000041.1:0-14945 GCA_964586095.1 uncultured Gemmatimonas sp.
TGCCAGCCGAGGTCGAGCACGGTGCGCGGGTCGCCGAGCGGCACGACGGCGCCGAGCGCGAAGCTCCCCCACGGCGAGACGGGGCGCTGCGCGAGCCGGGTGAGCTGCGTGGCGGCGAAGAGCGTCGCGCTGCGCACGGCGGGGGGCGGCGCGCCGATGGCGAGCACGTAGAGCGCGACGATCGCCACGGCGAGCGGCGCGGCGGTGCGCGGACCGATGCGCGCCGCGCCGAGGGCCAGGAGGAGCGCGCCGCCGACGATCGCCACGTGGAGCCCGGAGATCGAGAGAAGGTGGACGAGCCCCGCGTCGGCGTACCGGTCGCGCAGGTCGGGGGCGAGGCCACGCGCATCGGCGATGAGGAGCGCCCGCACCATCGGCGCGTCCGGACCGAAGAGGCGGTCGAGGCGCTCGGCGACGCGCGCGCGCCAGCGCTCGAGGGGACCGGGCCCGTGGACGGGCGTGACGTGCGCGTCGCGGAGCAGGAGGCCCCGATCACCCTCGCTCGGCTCGGCGCGCGAGACCCGCACCACCGCGCCGACGGGCGCGCGGCCACTGCGCACGGCGACGGCGATGCGGACGCGGCAGCGAGGCCACGTCGCGCCCACCCGCTGCGCGACGCCACCCGCGGCCACGAGCTCCGCCCGTACGAACGCACCGGCCTCGGCCGCGTCATGCAGTTCCGCGAGCCAAGGCCCCGCGGCCCGCGCGCGCGCCAGGCAGGCGAGGTCGGCGGCGTGCGCGGACCGGCCCGTCTCGTGTCCGGCGGCGACCAGCAGGCAGAGCGCCGCCGGGACGGTGGCGCGTTGCAGCACGAGCGCGACCAGCGCGATCGAGGCGGCGAGCGCCGCGGCCAGCGGCGAGGCCGAGCCGAAGCCGCCGGCGACACCGGCGATCCATGCGAGGGCGGCGGCCAGGATGAGTGGCATGCCCGAACTCAATCGCCGCCGCCCGCGGGCACCGGACCGCATCCTCGCCGGGCGTCGAATATCCCCGCGAGGGACTCCGGCTCGTGCCCGTGATCCGGGCCCGGCCTCGCGGGTATTGTTCGGGCATGTGGTCCTGGCGCACTCCCCTCCTCGTGGTGCTGTCGGCCCCCCTCCTGTGCGCGGCACAGGGGACGCGCGCGGGCGGGCAGGCGACGCCGACCGAAGCGCCCTGCACCGCCATTCACAGCGCCCTGCACGGCGACGTCCTCATCGGCGTGCGGACCGAGGCCGTCGGGGGCCCGCCCTGCGCGGTGCTGCGCGAGTACGCCGACTGGCTCCAGCGCAGCGACGCCCTGCTCGACCGACCGGCGTCGCGCACCGCGCGCCTGAGCGGCCGCGAGTGGGACTTCGCGTCGGGGGCGCTCCGTTTCGGCGCGCCGCGGGACTTCGTGCTCTTCCGCGGCGACAGCCTCCGCCGCGGCCCCGCCGGGTTCCCCTCGACCCTGCATCTCACGGCATTCGCCGCCGGCGCCGACGAGCCACCGCGGGAACTCGGCACCTGGTACGTGCTCGTGGACGAGGACTCGACGTCGCGACACCTCTTCCGTTCCCCCCTCACGGCGCGACGGCCCCACGCGGTGCTCGAGGACGGCGGCAGCGTCGTCTACACCACCGCCGGTGTCTCGATCGACGCCGCCCATGTCCGGCGCCAACTCGCCGAGGCGCGTGCACTGCGGCGTGCCCTGGGGTTCACCGGCCCCCTGCCGGCCGCCCGCTTCGTGATCGGCGACCCCCGCGACACCACGCTCACCATGCTCGGCGTCCGCCGGATGGCTCGGCCACTCTACGCCATGATGGTCGCACCGCCGCTGGCGGTCTTCGCGCCGCTCTCCACGGCGCGCGGGCTCGACGCACACGAACTCACGCACGTCGCGACCGTGGGCCGGCGCGACGCCGTGCCGCCAAGCGTCGGCGAGGGCTTCGCGATGCACCATGGCGGGTCGCACGGCCGGCCGTTCGACGCCGCGGTGTGCGCGAGCGCGCGGCTGCGCGCGCTGCCCGACCTGGGCGCCGCGGAGCTCGACTCCGCGCTCAGCGGCGCCTGGTGGGATGACCCGCGCGCGGACGTCGCCGGCTTCGCGCTCGGGCATGCCGTGCGCTGGTTCATCGCCCAGCGCGGCGACTCGGCGTGGCTCTTCGCCGAGGACGCCACCCCACCGGAGCCGGACGCCCTCACCTTCCTCGCGCGCCGGGCGGGCATCCCGCGCGACTCCGCGATGGCCGCGTTGGTGGCCGGCTTCGCGGCCCGGCGCGCCGCGTGCGCGGCACCGCCCGCGCGGCCAGCGCCCGTCACCCCGCCATCGGCAGCGGCTGGCGCTCCTGGACGGGCGTCCCGGTGAAGGTCGCACCCGTGGTGCCCGTGAGCTCGACTGTCAGGTAGCTCCCGATGGCCTCGGGGCTGCCGGGCACGAGCACGGTCTTGAAGTCGCGCGAGCGCGCCTGGAGCAGCTCGCCCTTCCGCGCCTCCTTCTCGATGAGCACCTCCATCCGCTCGCCGAGGCGCCCGAGGTTCCGCTCCCGCGCGATGCCCCGCACGGTGGCCACGAGCGCGTCGTAGCGCGCATCGACCACGGCCTCGGGGATCGTCCACTCGGCCGGCATGCGGGTGGCGGGCGTGCCCTCGCGCGCGGAGAACTTGAACGTGAACGCGTCGTCGAAGCGGACCTCGCGGCAGAGCGACAGCGTGTCCTCGAACTCCGCGTCGCTCTCGGCCGGGAAGCCGACGATGATGTCCGTGGTGAGCGCGAGCCCCGGGATCGCGGAACGGAGCCGCGTCACGCAGTCGAGGTACTCCTCGCGCGTGTAGCGGCGCAGCATCCGCTTGAGCATCGCGGTCGACCCCGACTGCATCGGGAGGTGCACATGCTCGCAGACGGTGGGCGTCTCGGCCATCGCCGCGATCACCCGGTCGGAGAAATCACTGGGATGCGGGCTCGTGTAGCGCACGCGACGGATGCCATCCACCGCACCGACCGCGCGGAGGAGGTCCGCGAAGTCGTGCGTGCCGTCGTGGTACGAGTTCACGGTCTGGCCGAGGAGCACGACCTCGGTGATCCCCTGCTGCGCGACCTCCCCCACCTCGCGCACCACGTCGGCGAGCCGGCGGCTGCGCTCCGGGCCGCGCGTGGTGGGCACGATGCAGTAGGTGCAGCGGTAGTCGCAGCCCCGCTGGACCGGGATCCAGGCCTTCACGCCCTCGAAGCGCCGCGCGCTGAAGTCCTCGTAGTGCTCCTCGAGGTCGAAGTCGGTCGCGGTGAAGCGTTCGCCGCCGCGCGCGCCGTCGATCAGTGACGGCAGCATGCGATACGCGTCCGGGCCCACCACCAGCTGCACCCGCGTGTCGGTCTCGAGGAGCCGGGGCCCGAGGCGCTGCGCCATGCACCCCGTGACGCCGAGCACGGCGTCAGGCTTGAGGTCGCGCCGCAACTCGCCCAGGCGGCCGATGACCCGCTGCTCGGCGTTCTCCCGGATGGCACAGGTGTTGACGAGCACCACGTCCGCGCCGACCGGGCTGTCCGTCGGGACGTAGCCCTCGGCCTGCAGCTTGCCGTACATGAGCTCGGAATCGCTCACGTTCATCTGGCAGCCGTAGGTTTCGATGTAGACGGAGGGCATCAGGGAGGTGCGGGCGGCGGTGGGCGGTGGGCAGCAGGCCGGCAGGGGCGCGCTGCCGATGGGCGATGCGACGTCAGTCGGCCGGTTCGGCGTCGAGCAGGGAGCCGCGCTGGGCGGTGAGGCGGCCCCTGAGGCGAGTCCCGCGCGGGGCGGTGGTCCTGACGCGCACCGAAAGATAGTCCTCGCTGAGCGCCTCCCGGTACGGGAGGTCGGCGGCGGCCGTCACATCGGAGCCGGGGGACGCGCCGGACGTGGCGGCGGCGGAGACGTGGGCAGCGACGGGGGCGTCGCTCGCCGCTGAGGCGGCGCCGGCGACCGCGCCGATCACGACGAGATCGGCCGCGCCACCCACGCGGGAAGCCGCATACGCGCGGGACTTGGCGTCGGCGAGGGCCCGCAACTCGGCGGCGCGTTCACGCGCCAGGGCCGCCGGGACGGCCGGGCCGAGCTTCGGGGCGGCGGTGCCGGGGCGTGGCGAGTACGGAAAGACGTGCAGGTGCGTGAACGGCAGTGCGTCGACCAGTGCGATCGTCGCACGATGGTCGGCGCCCGTCTCGCCGGGGAAGCCCGTCATGATGTCGGCGCCGAGCCCGAAGGTCGCGCGCCCGGCGGTGAGGCGCTCGATCGCGGCGGCGTAGCTGCGCGCCGTGTACCAGTGGCGGCCCATCCGTCGCAGCACCGCGTCGCTGCCGGACTGGAGCGGCGCGTGCAGGTAGGGGCAGACGCGATCGCCGCCGTCGCGGAGCCAGCCGCACAGCTCGTCGTCGACCTCGGTCGCCTCGACGCTGGCGATGCGGAAGCGGACGCGCGGCACCTCGCGGACGAGCGCGGTCACGAGCGCACCGAGCGACCGCCCCGTCTCGCGGCCCCACCCGCCCACGTGCACCCCGGTCAGCACGAGCTCCGGGTGGTGCTCCGCCAGCGCGAGCGCCTCGTCGACGAGTTCCGGGATGCCGCGCGAGCGATGCGCGCCGCGCGCGAGGGTCGTCGCGCAGAAGGTGCAGTGCTCGTCGCAGCCGTCCTGCACGCGCAGCTGCGCGCGGGCGGTGGACTGCCGGCGCGCACGGCCGATCGTGGCGGGGCGCGGCACCGGCGCGGCATCCGCGAGCGCCGACGCCACCGCCCCGAGGTCGGCGCCGGCGACCACGTCGCTCACGCCGGGGAGTGCGGCGATCGCGTCGTGCGAGCGGGCGGCGGCGCATCCGGTCACGATCACGCGGGTGCCGGGCCGCTCGCGCGCGAGCCGCCGCACCGCCTGCCGCAGGTCGGCCTCGGCGTCGCTCGTCACGGCGCACGAGTTCAGGAGCACGATGTCGGCGCCCGCGTCGGGGGCAACGACGTCGAACCCGGCCGCGCCGGCGAGGGCGCGCATCTGCTCGGAATCGTAGTGGTTCGCCCGGCAGCCGAAGGTGCGGATCGCGAGCGTCGACGCGGCCTTCCTCACATGGGCCCCACGGCGGGATGCTCCCCGGTCCGCAGCAGCGGGCGCGTCGGTCGCTCCGGCGGGTCGAGCGGGAGCTGGATGAAGAAGGTGCTCCCCTCCCCCTCCTTGCTGCGCACCCAGATGCGCCCCCCGTGCGATTCCACGGCAACGCGGCAGAAGGCCAGGCCGAGCCCCGAGCTCCGCACGCGCGGTGCGTTCACCGCGCGGACCTGCTCGAACTTCTGGAAGACGAGGTCCTGGTACTCCTCCGGGATCCCCGGGCCGTCATCGGCCACCGCCAGTACGATCCCCGCCGGGTCGCGCCGAGCCGAGAGGGTGAGCGTCACCGGCACGGGCGAGTGCGTGATCGCGTTCTGCACGAGGTTCGTGAGGACGCGCTTCACGAGCGTCTTGTCGGCGCGGAAGACCGGGGCGTCGTCGGCGACCTCGGTCCGGGCGGTGGTCTGCTCCTGCGTGAAGCGCAGTTCCCAGTCGAAGAGGATCTCCGCGAGCAGGGCGGCCGGCGCGATCGGTTCCGGCGCGAGCGCGAGCGTCTGCTCCTGCACCTTCGACACGTCGAGCAGGTCCTGGATGAGGCCGAGCAGGTCCTCGGCCTTGCCCTCCACGTCGGAGAGCGCGCGCAGCGGCCGCTCGGCGATCGCGCCGAAATCCCCGTCGCGCAGCATCTCGAGCGTCGCGAGCATCGACGTGAGCGGGGTCTTGAGGTCGTGCACGATCATCCGCATCAGGTCGTCGCGCGCCTTCTGCAGCTCGCGCAGGCGCTTGAGGCTCTCCTCGAGCGCGTCGGTCGCCCCCTTGAGCTTGAGGAGCGAGCGGACGCGCGCGCCGAGCACGTGGCGGTTGTGCGGCTTGAGCAGGAAGTCGTCGCCGCCGGCCTCGATCGCCTTGAGGCGGTCGCTCGCGTCGTTGAGCGCGGAGACGAAGATCACCGGGATGCGGGCGGTGCGCGGGTCGCGCTTGAGGCGGCGGCAGACCTCGAACCCCGTCTCCCGCGCCTCGACGCCGAGGTCGCCCGCGGGCATGGAGACGTCGAGGATGCACAAGTCGGGCCGCTCCTCGGCGCAGCGCGCCAGCGTGGACGGCCCGTCGCTGGTGTGGATCACGCGGCAGCCGAGCGAGGCGAGCTGGTCCCGCAGCAGCTCGACGTTGGCCTCGACGTCGTCCGCGACCAGCACCAGCGCGGCGGTGCCGACGGCGGCTGGCGCGGTCGCGGCGGTCACGTGCTCAGCTCAGGGACGGATGCCCACGCCGATCGACAGGTTCCACGCCTTCTCGGTCGCGCCGGCCGCCGAGCGCGTGGCGCGCTGCAGCCCGAGGTCGATCTGGCCGCGGCCGCGCGCGAGCGGGAGGCTGAAGCCGCCGCTCAGGGCGCGCTCCCCCACCTGCTCGTCGCCGAGGCCGAACGGGAGCCCGCGGTCGCGGAACCCGAGGCGGGCGTACGAGGCCGACCCGCCGATGCGCGGGCCGAGGACCTCGACGCCCAGCCCGACCTCGGTCGCATCGAACACGCTCAGCTGCGCCGTGCCGAGGTCCCGCATCGACGACCAGTTGGTGCGGTCGTAGCGCGCGGAGAAGGTCGTGTTGGGGATCCCCGTGTACGCCACGGTCACGCCGAAGCGCGAGGGCACGGTCGCCTCGCCGAGCTCGAGGTCGTCCTGGCGCGCGTCCATCGCCCCGCCGAAGCGCGCCGAGGCCCCGATCACGATGCCATCGCGCGGGAAGAGCACGGCGCCGACCGACACCGCGCGGCCGCCGTAGCTGATCGTCGAGACCTGGGCGACGTCGCCGACGCCGGTGCTGTCGGGGAAGGAGCGCCCGAACCGGATGCGGTTCTCCCCAGTGAGCGCATGCACGCCGGCGCCCACCAGCACCCGCGGCGTGAACCACCAGCTCCCGGCCGCGCGCACATCGGTGATGGCGCCGTTGCTCCCGGCCGTGATCGTCGACGGGATCCACTCGCCGCCCACGTTCTGGCTGTCGGAGTAGACGTTGTTCCAGGTGCGGTCCAGGAGCGTGGTCGCGGCGAGTCCGCCGGTGAACCGGCCGATCGACCCGGTCACCATGAACGCCGGGAAACGGACGCTGGTCGACCGGTCGGAGGCGGACCCGAGCCGCGTGGTGCGGAACTCGGGTTCGTACTGCATGTAGATCGCGAAGCGCGCGAGGATGCCGACGGTGGCCGGGTTGAGAGCGCTCGACGGATCGATCTCGGCCGGACCGCCGCCGGCTGCGAGCGCGCCGGCGCCCAGCTGCCCGGTCGGGTAGCCGAACCCCTGCACGGCGAGCGCACCCTGTGCGGCGAGTCCGGTGGGCGCGGCGGCCAGCAGCGTGAGGAGGACCAAGGTGCGCATCACGGCTGCCCGTAGCGGATGGAAGGGACGTAGCTCACGCGGATCCGCGGCCGCAGCGCAGTCGGGCCGGCGAGGCCGAAGAAGCGCGCCGCGAGCGGGCTCGTGGCCTCGGATTCCGAGGTCAGCACGATCGCGTTCGGGATCTCGGTGCGACCCTCCACGCGGCGCCACGCCCGCAGCAACGCGTTCAGCTCCAGGCGCCGGACGCCGGAGTCCCCGGGCGTGAGGATCAACTGATCACCTTCGAAGAGACCCGCCGGGGCCAGCAGCCGCGCGGCACGCGAGATGTCGGTGACGGTGCGTCCCGCGATCACGAGCTGGGCGCGGACCCGGATGGTGTCCGCGAGGTCGAGGTCGCGGAGCGGGTCCTGGGTCAGTTCGAGCTGCGCGCGGATCACCGCGGTCGAGTCGAGCAGCCGGCGCGGCAGCTCGAAGCGGAGGTACGTGCGCTTGGCCGGCAGGCCTCCGACGACGAACCGGCCGGGAAGCCGCGGCTGCGGCGCGTCGGCGACGAGGAGGTAATCGTTGAGGATGGGGCCGAGGTCCTTCGGCGCGCGCGGCGTGAAGGAGAGCGGGATCACGTTCACCGCGCTGACGGCGGTGTCCGGATCCACCCGGTAGCGCAGGCGCGCTCCCGTCGCGGCATCGTCGGACGTCGCCACACCGACCTGCACGCTCCCCAGCGTGCTGCGCGCCTGGAGGCCGACGCGGAAGAACGCCCCACCCTCGACCACGCCCCGCAGCCAGGCCGTGTCGAGCATCACCTTCACCGTCGCGGTGTCGGCGGTGAAGCGCGGCACGGCCACCGTGCCGATCCGGCGCGTGGGCGTGAAGAGCGGCAGCAGCGCCTGCGGCAGCGTGTCCACCTGGAGCGTGTCGGTGACGTCGTACACGTCGACGTGGAAGGTGTCGGGCAGCGCGAGCTTCGTCTTGCGGAGCAGCAGCGTGAGCGACGCGGAGTCGACGTGCTCCACGGGGACCAGGGCCGAGCCGCCGATGGGCACATAGACCCGCGCGAGCGAGTCGAACCGGATGATCGGACGCAGGTCGAGCGTGTCGCCGCGGCTCGCGAGCAGCAGCGTCGGCTCGAGCCCGAGCAGCGGGAAGTTGTCGAGCGTCGTGTCGAGCACGACCGCCGGGTCGATCAGCGTGTCGAGCACCTCGAGCTCCTGCCCCGGGCAGAGCGCGGGACAGCCGCCCGCGGTGTCGAGCTGTTCGGTGCAGGCCCCGAGCCCGAGGGCCACGGGGAACGCGAGGAGCACGGGGGCGCGAAGCAGGCGCCGGATCATCGGGTATGGAGCTGGGAGGGCGTGAAGGGATGCGGCAGGAGCGCATCGAGGGTCCAGCGCGCCTCGGTCCCCTTGGCGGTCACGGCGACCACCACGAGGTCGAGGCCGAACTCCGCCAGCGCCTGCCGGCAGATGCCACAGGGCGGCGTCGGGGCGCTCGCCTCGGTGGCGACCACCACCGCGGCGAACCGGCGATGCCCCGAGACGACCGCGTTGCCGATCGCCACGCGTTCGGCACAGGTCCCCGCGGGGTACGACGCGTTCTCCACGTTGCAGCCCGCCACGATCGTGCCGTCCGTCGCCAGGAGCGCCGCCCCCACCTTGAACTGCGAGTACGGGGCGTACGCCTGCTGCATCGCCTCGGCGGCCCGCGCACGGAGTGCCGGCAGGAACGGCTCCACCGACGCCACGGTCACGCGACGATCGTCCGCAGGAACGAGGTGCCGCGCCCGCGAAAGCCCACGCCAAGCCACTCGGCGACCGTCGCGCCGAGGTCGGAGAACGTGCCGCGTCGCCCGATCGGCACCGGGTGCAGGCGCGTCCCGAGGGCGAGCAGCGGCACCGACTCACGCGAGTGGTCGGTCGACGGCGTCGTCGGGTCGTTCCCGTGGTCGGCGGTGATGAAGAGCAGGTCGTCCTCGCGAAGGTCGGCGATGAGCAGGGGGAGCGCCGCATCGAACTCGCGGAGCGCCCTATAGAACCCCGGAACGTCGTTCCGGTGCCCGTACAACTGGTCGAAATCTACAAGGTTGGCGAACAACAACCCATCGGGACCCGCACGGAGCCAGTCGAGGATGCGGGCGATCCCCTCCGCGTTGTCCCGCGTATGGCCGCCCTCCAGCCCTCGCCGGGCGAAGAGGTCGTCCACCTTCCCCACCCCGGCCCTCGGGATGCCCGCCGCCTCGAGCGCATCGAGCAGCGTCTCCCCGGGAGGCGCGATCGAGACGTCCTTGCGGTTCGCGGTCCGGCGCCACGCCCCCGGCGTCCCCACGAAGGGCCGGGCGATCACGCGGCTCACGTCGTGCGGCGACACCAGCAGCTCGCGCGCGGTGTCGCAGGCGGCGTAGAGCTCGGCGAGCGGGATCGTCTCCTCGTGCGCCGCGACCTGGAAGACCGAGTCGGCGCTCGTGTACAGGATCCAGGCCCCGGTGCGGCGGTGCTCGTCCGCGTAGGTGTCGATGACCGCCGTCCCGCTCCCCACCACGTTGCCGATCACCGGCCGGCCGGTGCGGCGCGCGAACGCCTCCACCACCTCGGGAGGGAAGCCGTGCGGATAGGTGGGGAACGCCCGGGTGAGATGAAGCCCGGCGATCTCCCAGTGGCCGGTGGTGCTGTCCTTGCCGGCGGATGCCGGTTCGAGCAGCCCCCACGCCCCCGCCGGCGACGCGACCGGTTCGACCCCGGTCAGCGGCGCGATGCGCCCCAGCCCGGCGCGCTCGAGGTGCGGCAGCGCGAGGCCACCCACCGCCCGCGCGAGGTTCCCCAGCGTGTCGGAGCCCGCGTCGCCGTACGCGGCCGTGTCCGGCGCCGGCCCGATGCCGACCCCGTCCAGCACGAGGATGATCGCGCGGGGTGCCATGCTCACGCTCCGTGGTAGAGGCGCGGGAGGCGCAGCTTGAGTCCCACCAGCAGCTCGTACGGCGAAAGGCCTCCGGCCTCGGCGACCGCCTCGGCCGTGAGCAGCGCCTCGCCGTCCCGCCCGAGGAAGGTCACCACATCCCCGAGGTCGCAGTGGATCCCGGTGACGTCGACCATCGCCATGTCCATCGTGACCACGCCCCGGATCGGCGCGGGCAGCCCGCGCACGAGGCCGTGCGCCCGGTTGCCGAGCTGCCGCCGCAACCCGTCGGCATAGCCGCAGGCGACCGTCGCGATGCGGGCCGGTCGCACCGCACGCCACGTGTGGTTGTAGCTCACGCCCTCTCCCGGCATGACGTCGCGCAGCTCGAGGATCCGCGCCCGGAGGCTGGCGACCGGCTCGGGACGCAACCGTCCCGTCCGCGCTCCCTCCTCCCGGACCACATCCGCCTCCCGCATCGCACCGCCAACTGCCATCTGCCAACTGCCAACTCCATACAGGAACACCCCCGGCCGCACCAGGTCCCACCCACTCGGCGCCCGCCGCACGATCCCGCCGCTGTTGTCGACGTAGACGAGGCGCGGCCGAACCGGCAGCCGGGCCACGACCTGGCCGAACCGCGCCTCCTGCGCCTCGAGCGAGCCGTCATCGGCCTCCGACGAATGGAAGTGCGTGAACACCCCCTCGGGCGGATGCGCGGCGACCGCGGGCACGATCGTCTCGATATGGGTCCAGGGGATGCCGGCGCGGTGCATCCCCGTGTCGACCGCGAGGTGGTACGGCGTCCCCGCGCCGAGCTCGGCCCACGCGGTGATGTCCTCCGGCCGCGCGAGCGTCGGCGTGATGCGGTGCTGCACGAGCGCGCGCGCGTCCGGATGCGGCTCCCGCGCCCCGAGCGGCCGCACGACCACCGGTGTGTAGAGGATGATCGGCCGCGTGATCCCCGCCGCGCGCAGCTCCGCGGCCTCCGGGATCGACGAGACGCCGTAGGCGAAGGGATCGAGCGCCTCGAGCGCGCGTACCACCGGCACGGCCCCGAGGCCGTACGCATCGGCCTTGACCATCGGCACGAGCGGCACGCGCGCGTGGGCGGCGAGCGCGCGCGCGTTGCGCACCAGGGCGCCGAGGTCGATCTCGACCCAGGCGCGCAGGTCGTCGGGGGCGACGAAGGGGTTCGGCATGGAGGGAATCGCGGAGTCTACCCCCGGCATGGGACGCCTTCAAGGCGGTAGATTCCGCGCGTCTTCCCACCCCGCCCCCGCCCATGCACGACAAGGCCACCCTCGACGACGCCCTCGCCATCATGCGCGACCTGCGCGCCCGCGACGCGTGGGACCGCGCGCAGACGCATGAGTCGCTCCGCCCCTACCTCAACGAGGAGATGCACGAGCTCGACGACGCACTGCGGGAGGGTGACGACGCCGCCATCTGCGCCGAGCTCGGCGACGTGCTGCTGCAGGTGCTCTTCCACGCGGTGATCGCGGAGGAGCGGGGCGCCTTCGGGCCGGGGGAGGTCGCGGGCTCGCTGGTGGGCAAGATGACGCGGCGGCATCCCTGGCTGTACGGCACCGACACCGAGCGCACCCCGTGGGAACAGATGAAGGCCCGGACGCGCCGCTCGCTCGCCGAGGGGCTGCCGACCGGGCTCCCCGCGCTGCATCGTGCGCACCGGCTGCAGGAGCGCGCGGCCGGCGTGGGGTTCGACTGGCCGGACGTGGAGGGCCCGATGCAGAAAGTGGCCGAGGAGCTCGAGGAGGTCCGCGCGCAGGTCGCGCAGGGCGGCGCGGCGTTCGACACGCACGGCGTCCCGAGCCATCACCCCGAGCACCAGCGGCTCGAGGACGAGCTGGGCGACCTGCTCTTCGCCGTGGTCAACCTCTGCCGGAAGGCGGGCACGCATCCGGCCCTCGCGCTCGACCGCGCGAACGCCAAGTTCCAGCGGCGGTTCGAGGCGGTGGAGCGGATCGCGGAGTCGCGCGGGATCGACGTCCGGACGGCGGGGCTCGAGGCGCTGGACCGGATCTGGGACGAGGTGAAGGTCGGCGAGGCGCGCTGAGCGGGCGGCCGACGACGATGCCGGCCGGCGCCCCCGCCGCTCATTCGGGCGGCTGGACCAGGTTCTCCACCACCCCCACCGGCGCCCCGGCGGCCGCCATTCGTTCCTGCATCCCCTTGAGCTGCTCGAGCGCCGTCGCGTTCGCCTGCATCATGAGCATGGCGCAGCTCGAGTTGGTGAGGTTGCGCATGGCGCGGTACATCTGGCGTCCGCCGTCGCGGATGATGCGGATCCGCTCGAGGTGCGACCGGTAGATGGAGTCCGTCGCGGCCGTCCACCACCGCTGGGCCGCCGTGTCCGCGGCGACGGGCCCGTCGAGCATCGTCACGTCGATCGCGTACCGCATGCTGACCTCGACCTTGCGGAAGCGGCACTCCGACAGCTGGGTCTCGGTGGCCCACGGCCACGAGATGCGCCACGACGACGCACCGGGCCCCGTCGTCGCGGAGCCCCGCGCGGCGAGGGCGTTGACCTTCGCGATGTAGTCGTCGAGGTCACTCGCGCTGACCTTCGACTCGGTGACGTCGACCTGGACGCTCACGCCGGCCGGCCGCGGCCGGAGCTCGTCGGCGAGCTGCTTCGCCCAGGTCTTCGAGGGTTGCGCCCCGGCGGGCGCTGCGGCGAGCGCGAGGAGCAGGGAGCCAACGAGTGCCTGACGCACGGGGACCTCCCGATGGAGATGGCGGCCGGCGCCGCCGCGACGGCCGACGCTAGAACGGCTTGTAGAGCGCGAAGTACACCGCGAGCCCCACCAGCAGGGGCATTGCGAAGAACGCCGGCCAGGCCAGCCGCGGCCGACGGTACGGCAGCGCGACGGTCCCGCCGAGCACCAGGAAGACGGCGATCTTGGCCCAGAGCCAGCCGGGGAAGCTCGCGATCCCGCCCGCGGCCACGCCGATCCGGGCGAGCATGCCGAAGCCACCGAGGAGGATGAGGAACATGCCCCCGTGGTGCGCGAGCTTCAGCGCGCGCCGCGCGCCCGCCCCCTTCCAGCTCCCGCCATCCGTCGCGTGCGACGCGATGCCGCCGAAGGCGAGCATCACGAGCGCGATCCCGATGACGTGGACGATCTCGTAGATGTCCCGCGAGAACATCTACTCGCCGTACGGGATCCAGATGTTCTTGACCTGCGTGGCCTCGCGCAGGAACGCACGCTCGTCCACCGGCGCGAGCCAGTCCACCGCGCTGGCATGGCACCAGGTGCGCTTCATGTTGCCGGCGCTGGCGAGCTCGACGGCCTTCCGGCCGGCCGCGCTCCCCCAGTACCACGCGGCCTCCACGTCGTCATGCTCGGCGAGCACCTTGGCGAGCGCGTCCTTGTCGCCGGTGACGATGTTCACCACGCCGCCGGGGACATCGGAGCTCTCGAGGACGGTGTAGAGGTCGGTCGCGGCGAGCGGGTGCGGCGCACTCGGGACCGCGACCACCGCGTTCCCGGTCGCGAGGAGCGGCGCCACCGTCGAGACGAAGCCGAGGAGCGGCGCCTCGTCGGGCGCGGCGACGGCGACGACCCCGATCGGTTCGTGCATCGCGAGCGCGACGCCGCGGATCGGCACGTGGTGCACCGCGCCATCCCACTTGTCCGCCCAGGCGGCGTACGAGAAGAGGCGTGAGACGCTGGCCTCCACCTCCGCGCGCGCCTGCGCGGCCGTCGCGCCGGTCATGGCGCGCAGCCGCGCCGCGAACTCCGCACCGCGCGCGTCGAGGTTCTCGCCGATGTAGTAGAGGACCTGCGCGCGGAGGTGCGCGGTCGCGCGGGCCCAGGTCCTGGCCGCGGCCTGCGCCGCCTCCACCGCGTTGCGGAGGTCCTTGCGGTTCCCCTCCCCCACCTCGCCCACGCGACGGCCCTTCGCATCGACGATCGCGCGCGAGTAGCCCGAGTCGGGGCGCGCCTGCTTGCCGCCGATGAAGAGCTTCGGCGTGCGGTCGACCGACGGGATGGAGGATGGGGGATGGAGGATGGAAGCGTGAACGGCGCTGCGGGATGCCGGGCGCGCGCTCTCCTTCGTCCTCCCACCTCCATCATCCCTCCTCGAGAGGTACTCCCACATCCCCTCCCGCCCGCCCTCGCGCCCGAACCCCGACTCGCGGTACCCGCCGAAGCCGGCGGCCGCGTCGAACAGGTTCGTCGCGTTGACCCACACCACGCCGGCCTTCAGCTTGGGCGCGATGTCGAGCGCGAGGTTGATGTTCTCCGTCCAGACGCTCGCCGCGAGGCCGAACGGCGTGTTGTTCGCCAGCGCGACCGACTCCTCGGGCGTGCGGAAGCTCATCGCCACCAGCACCGGGCCGAAGATCTCGACCTGCGCGATGGTGCTCGCCGGCTCGACGTTGGTGAAGAGCGTGGGCGGATAGAAGCACCCGTTCCTGGGCACGCTCCAGCTCGGCTGCCACATCGTGGCGCCCTCGGCCTTCCCCTGCGCGACGAGCCTGGTGATCCGCTCGAGCTGTTCCGGCGCGACGATCGCGCCCATGTCGACCGCCTTGTCGAGCGGCTTCCCCACGCGGAGCTTCTCCATCCGCGCGCGGAGCTTGGCCATGAGCGTGTCGTGGATCCCCTCCTGCACCAGCAGGCGCGAGCCGGCGCAGCAGACCTGCCCCTGGTTGAACCAGATCGCGTCGAC
>CAZPJF010000042.1:0-14823 GCA_964586095.1 uncultured Gemmatimonas sp.
CTGCAGACGGTCGCCGAGCTGCGCGCGCGCCTGGGCGACGCGCGCGCCGAGGCGCTGCTGCGGGCGGCGACGGGCCGCGACCTGGCCTCGCTCCCCGCCACGATGGTCGCGGAAGCGGAGGTGAACGCGCTGATGCGCGCGGTCCGCGGCGCGGTCGGCGGCACCGAGGCCGAGGCGCTGCTGCGCGCAGCCGGCGCCCGCACCGCCGAGTACCTGCTCGCGCACCGGATCCCGCGCCTGGCGCAGGGGCTGATGCGCGCGCTCCCCACGCGGCTGGCGCTGCGCCTGCTGGTCGGCGCGATCCTGCGCCATGCCTGGACCTTCGCGGGCACGGCGCGGGTGTCGGTGCACTGGCACGCGGGAGGCGCCGACCTCCAGTTCACCGGCTGTCCACTCTGTCGCGGCGTGCGTGCGGCGGCGCCCTGCTGCGGCTTCTACGTCGGCACGCTGGAGCGGCTGCTGGTGCGCGTGGTGGCACCGCGCGCCGAGGTGCATGAGATCCGCTGCGAGGCCCGGGGCCAACCCACCTGTACGTTCGCGCTGCTGATCCCGTTGACGCGGCGGTAGGAGCGCCTTGCGCCGGTCGGCGCGCGGTGGCGGCGCCGACGCGTCCCGGACGCGGCATCCCCTTGTGGCCATATCCCGAAAGGGCCAAGCTACCGCAGGCGACGCGGACCGGACCGCGTCGATCGCTCATCCGCGAACCACAAGGGGGAACGTCATGTCGTCCATCCGCCGCATCGTGAGGAGCGCGAGCCTCGCGATGCTGGGAGTGCTCCTGACCGCGCCTGGCGCACATGCGCAGGCCGTCGGGCGCATCACCGGCATCGTCACCGACTCGGCCACGGGCCGACCCATCGCCGACGTGCAGGTCGCGGTGACCGGCACGCGCCTGGGCGCGGTGACGGACCCCGCTGGCCGCTTCGTGCTCGCGAACGTGCCCGCGGGCACGCAGGCGATCGACGCGCGCCGCATCGGCTTCCAGCCGGCGGTGGTGCGCGGGGTCGTGGTCGCCGCGGGCGGCACGGTCACCGTCGACATCAAGCTCCGGGCGGCGGTGCTCAACCTCGAGGCGATCGTGTCGACGGGCGTCGTCGACCCGACGAGCGGCACGCGCGTGCCGTTCACGGTCGGGCGCGTCGAGGCGGCGAACCTCCCGGTGCCGGCGACGAACGCGCTCGAGTCGATCCAGGGCAAGATGGCGGGGGTGACGGTGGTCCCCGCGGGCCAGCCGGGCAGCGGCACCAACATCCTGCTCCGCACGCCCACCTCGATCAACAAGACCAACTCCCCGCTCGTCGTGGTCGACGGCGTGATCCAGAGCCAGGCGTTCGGTGCCGCGAGCGCGGACCTCGAGGCGCTCGACATCGAGAGCATCGAGGTGGTGAAGGGCGCGGCGGCGGCCTCGCTCTACGGTTCGCGCGCGCAGTCGGGCGTGATCCAGATCCGGACCAAGCGCGGCAGCTCGATCGTCGAGGGGGCGACCAACTACCAGGTGCGGAGCGAGTTCGGCTCCAACTCCCTCGCCGGCAAGCTCAACTGGGCGAAGAACCACTACTTCCGCACCGACGCCAACGGCGACTACGTGGACGCGGGCGGCGCGGTGGTCGACCGCCACTTCCGCATCCCGAAGCTCCCGCACGAGCGCTTCCAGGATGAGGCGTACAACGTGCCGATCTACAACCAGGTCGACCGCTTCTTCAACCCGGGCGACTTCACGAAGAACTCGCTGAGCATCGCGCAGAACGGCGCGCGGACCAACTGGTTCTTCTCGGTGGTCGACACGCGCGAGGACGGCGTGGTGCTCCAGAGCGGCCGCTATGCGCAGCGCGACATGCGCCTCAACCTCGACCACCGGCCGAACGACAAGTTCTCGTTCTCGGTGAGCGGCTACCACAGCATCTCCGACCGGCGCGAGCTCTACGGCGACACCTTCTTCGACCTCATCAACCAGTCGCCCGACATCGACCTGCTGCAGCCGGACCCGGACGGCACGCCGTACCGGTACCAGCCCGACACGACCGACTCGCGCGAGGAGAACCCGCTGTACGTCCTCGCCACCGAGGACAGCCGGCGCCGGCGGGCGCGCACCCAGGGGTCGGTCGAAGGGCGCTACACCCCGTACAGCTGGCTCACCCTCGACGGCAACGTGAGCTACGACCGCTCCGACCGCCGCAACAACTTCTTCCTCGACCTCGGCACCAAGACCGAGGGCTTCCCGGCCGGCGGCATCGGCGAGATCAGCCAGCTCACCGGCACCACCACCGCGATCAACGCCGCGGTGAGCGCGAACGCGCTCAAGCAGTTCGGCGACTTCACGCTGCGCTCGACGTACCGCTGGCTGATCGAGCGCGAGGACAACCAGGTGACGGACGCCGAGGGCACCAACCTCACCGTGCGGGGCACGCGCACGCTGAGCAACGCGCGGACCGCCTTCGTCTCGTCGACGTTCGAGCGGATCGAGGCGTCGGGCTTCTTCGTGAGCGCCGGCGGCGACTACCAGGGCAAGTACATCGCCGACGCCCTCGTCCGCCGCGACGGCAGCTCGCTCTTCGGCCCCGAGGAGCGCTGGAACACCTACTACCGGCTCAGCGGCGCCTGGCGGCTCTCCGAGGAGTCCTGGTGGCGGTTCCCGTCGCTCAACGAGTTCAAGCTCCGCGCCTCGCGCGGCACCGCGGGCGGCCGGCCGAGCTTCAACGACCAGTACGAGACGTACAACTTCACGCAGAGCGGCGGCGTCGACAAGCAGAACCTCGGCAATGCCGCGCTCAAGCCGGAGCTCGCCACCGAGACCGAGATCGGCCTCGACGCCATCTTCCGCGAGCGCTACTCGCTGCAGCTGAGCTATGCGAACACGGTGGTGAAGGACCAGCTCATCCAGATCCCGCTCGCGGGCCTCTTCGGCTACCAGAGCCAGTGGCAGAACGCGGGCACGGTGGAGGGGAACACGCTCGAGGCCACGATCGAGGCCCAGCTCTACCGCTCCACCGACCTCAGCTGGCGCATGGGCCTCGTCTTCGACCGCACGCGCCACCGCATCACCGAGTTCAACCGCCCCTGCCTCACGACCAACACGATCGCGTTCCACTGCGCGGGCACCTCGCTCGGCGAGATGTTCGGCTTCCGCTGGATCCGCGGCGCGAACGAGCTCCCCGCCGGCGCGCAGGCCGCCGCCGACCAGTTCCAGGTGAACGACGAGGGGCTCCTGGTGTGGGTCGGGCCGGGCCGGGACTGGCGTGACGGCGAGCGCGCCGACAGCGGCTGGGGCACGACCAGCCCCACCATCGACGGCCGCACCTACCAGTGGGGCATGCCGATCGCCCTCCTCGACTCCACCGGCAGCAACGCGCTGGTCAAGATCGGCGACGGCAACCCGCGCTTCCGCTGGGGCATGAACCACAGCGTCACGTGGAAGAGCTTCGACGTCTTCGCGCTCGTCGACGTGCAGGTGGGCGGCAACGCCTACAACGCGACCAACCAGCGCATGTACCAGTGGGGGCGCTCGGGCGACGTCGACCAGGCCGGCAAGCCGCAGGAGCTCAAGAAGCCCTGGGACTACTACGTCGCGCTCTACGCCACCACGAGCCCGAGCGACTACTTCGTGGAGAACGCGGGCTACGTGAAGCTCCGTGAGGTCTCGCTGCGCTACCGCTTCGGCGGGCGCGTCCTCGGCGCGATCCGCAACCTCGGCGCCCGCGACGCCTCCATCTCGCTCATCGGCCGCAACCTGCTGACCTTCACCGACTACAAGGGCTACGACCCCGAGGTCGGGAACGCGATCGTGCGCCTCGACAGCTTCGACTATCCGCGGTACCGCACGATCACCAGCAGCATCACCATCAACTTCTGACCGAGGATCCCATGCGCAAGCATCTCCTGGTCCTCGCCCTCGCCCTCACGGCCTCGGCCTGTCAGGACCTGACCGTCCCCAACCCCAACCTCCCCGACCGGGCCCGCGCGACCGCGGACCCGCTCGCCTCGGAGGCGTTCGTCGCCACCGCGTTCCGCACCTGGTGGACCGTCGCCGGGCATGACGACTATCCCAGCTGGGCGCTGTCGACCATGGCCAACGAGTTCACCTCCGGCTTCGCCGACTTCGGCCAGCTCGAGCCCTCGTTCGAGCCGCGCAACGCCTGGAACAACAGCTTCGCCAACGCGCGCGACGGCGTGAACCGGATCCCCTGGTTCACCCTCTACCGCGCGAACTCGGCCGTCACCGACGCCGTCAAGGCGATCGACGGCGGCCAGGTCATCGGCGACGCGACGCGCACCACGCGCACGCACGCCGTGGGCAAGTTCATGCAGGGCATCGCCCACGGGTACGCCGGCCTCTACTTCGACCAGGCCTACATCTTCGACGAGTCGGTCGACGAGGACACGATCTCGGCGCCGACGCTGCATCCGTACCCCGACGTCATCGCCGCCGCGATCGGCATGCTCGACAGCGCGATCGTCATCGCGGGGAACGCCAACTTCACGCTCCCCGGCGCCCCCGACGGCTGGTTCTTCCAGGCGATGACCCGCGACGAGTTCGTGCGGCTCTGCCACTCGTTCATCGCGCGGCTCATGGTCTACTCGGCGCGCACCCCGGCCGAGCGCGCGGCCGTCGATTGGCCCGCGGTGATCGCGCACATCGACGCCGGCATCCAGACCGACTTCGCGCCCACCGGCGTGATCGACGTGATCTGGGACGACTGGAAGCGGCTCACGGCCCGCGTGCGCCAGACGTCGCGCCCGTCCGACTTCGGCCGGCCGAGCTACTGGCTCATCGGGTACGCCGACTCCACCAACGGCTTCGTGAACTGGGTGAACACCCCGGTCGCGAACCGCGTGGCGTTCCAGATGCGCACCCGCGACCGCCGCATCCAGGGCGCCGGTGGCCCCACGATCGCGGGGACCTACTCGGGCTACAACAACAACAACATCTTCGCCGCCACGCGCGGCACCTACCGGTTCTCGCACTACTTCTTCCGGCGCTACGGCACCGGAACGAGCTGGACCGACGCGGCGATGCCGGCGATGCTGGTCTCGGAGATGAACCTCCTGAAGGCCGAGGGGCTCATCCGGACCAACCAGGCGGCCGCCGCGGTGCCGCTGATCAACCTCACCCGCCAGGCGAACGGCCAGCTCCCGGCCGTCACCGTCGACGGCCCGCCCGACGAGCCGGGATGCGTGCCCCGCAAGCTGAGCGGCGCCTGCGGCAGCCTCTGGGATGCCCTGCGCTACGAGAAGGGCATCGAGGGGATGGGCGTCAGCGGCGTGATCGCGTTCTTCGATCGCCGGGCGTGGCAGATGCTCCCCGAGGGCACCATGATCCACCTGCCGGTGCCGGGCGACGAGCTCGTCACGCTGAACCTGCCGAGCTACACCTTCGGTGGCGTCGGCGGGGCGGGGGCGGCGCCGGCGCCGAACCCGGAGCAGTGTCCGGCGGGCGTGGTCCTCGCGCGCTGCCCGTAGCGGTTGCCGCGAGAGGACGCGGGGCGCCGGCGTGCACGCACGCCGGCGCCCCGCGTCGCGTCCGGCCGGTCCGAGGCGGGTTCAGGCCGGACCCGAGGCGCGTCCCTCGCCGTGCTGGCGTCGCGTCCCTAACCGTGCCGCGCCAGCCGCCCCTCGAGGTGGCGCCGCACGTCGGGCCACTCCTCGCGCAGCACGCTGAACATCACCGTGTCGCGCGTGGTGCCGTCCCGGCGCCCCTCGAAGCGGCGGATCACGCCGTCGCGGTGCGCGCCGAGTGCCTCGATGGCGCGCTGCGAGCGCTGGTTGAACCGGTCCGTGCGGAGGCCCACGACGCCGCACTCGAGCGTCTCGAAGGCATGGGCGAAGAGCAGCAGCTTGCACGTGGTGTTCACGTGGCTGCGCTGCCGGCTCGCCGCGTACCAGGTGTAGCCGATCTCCACGCGGCCGACCTCGGGGCGGATGTCGTGATACCGCGTGGAGCCGACGATGCGGTCGCTGGCCAGGTCGCGCACCGCCCAGGGGAGCATGTGGCCGGCGCGCTGGCCCTCGAGCGCGGTCGCGATGTACGCCGCGACCTCGTGCGGCGCGGGGACGCTCGTGAACCAGAGCTCCCAGAGCGCGCCGTCGCGTGCCGCGGCCTCGAGGCCGTCGGCGTGGTCCGGCGTGAGGGGCTCCAGGCGGATCCCCTCGCGCTCGAGGGGGGTGGGTCGCGGGGTCTGCATGCGCCCCAATGTACCTGGCCGGGCCGCAGCGTGTGAGCGCCGTCACCTCGCCGGCGTGACCGCGCCCGCACCGGGTCATCCCGCCTCGTCCATCGTGACATCGTGACATGGACCCCGGTGACACTTCCGCGGTACCATCCGTCGTACGGTCGACACGCGTCCCGCATCCCGCGGGCGCCTCACAGGACCCCACGCCCCATCATATGAAGCGCCACTCGCTGCTCCGTTCGCTGGTCGCGACCGCCGCCCTCGTCACGGCCGCCTGCTCCGACTCCACCAGCCCGGTGCCGCTCGACCCGGCGGGCGTCCAGCAGGACCTGACCTTCGCCGACGCCGCCGTCAGCTCGCCGGCGACCGTGAGCCTCGCGGCCCTCGCGTACGACATCGACGCGGTGCTCACCGGCGCCGGCAGCGCCGCGATCGTGTCGCTCCCCGCGAACCTCCTGGAGCGTCCGGCGGAGCTCAAGACCCGGGGCGCGGCGCTCCTCGCGTCGGCCAAGGCCGGGGCGCCCGGCACCGCGGCGTCGATCCCCGCCGAGGCGCTCGGCGTGACCTTCGAGTACGACGTCGAGCTCGCCCGCTACGTGCCCGGGGAACGCGCCGGCGCGCCGGCCAACGGCGTCCGCTTCGTCCTCTACGCCATCGACCCGCTCACCGAGCAGATCGCGCAGCCGCTCGTCGAGACGGGCTACGTCGACATCACCCGGACCGTCACCAACCAGCGGGCGACCGTGCGCGTGCAGGCGTACGCGGGCGTGCAGGCCCCGGTGAAGGTGATCGACTACAGCGCCACCATCTCCGGGAGCGTCACCGCGCCCTCGCTCCTCGTGGCGGGCTTCGCGCGCAACGCGACCGACTCGCTCACCTTCTCGCTCAATACGAGCTTCAGCCTCGCCCAGGAGTCGATCACCGTCACTTGGCGCACGGCGCTCCCGTCGCGCGGCGTCTCGACCCGGCTCGAGGAGACGATTCGCGGCGGCGACGTGATGACCATCGACGTGGTCGCCGTGATCACGGGCCCGAACGGCCGCGTGAGCCTGAGCGGCGAGGTGGGGTTGAACGGCGGTTCGTTCGCCGTGCGCGTGAACGGGCAGCTCTTCGCCACGATCTCGTTCGACGGCGAGGGCGGGGAGCCGACGATCACCAACGCGCAGGGGCAGGAGCTGACCGAGCAGGAGCGCGCGATGCTGCGCGAGATCTTCGAGTGGTTCGGCCGCTCGGCGGAGCTCTACGAGGGACTGCTGACGCCGGTCAACGACCTGCTCGGCACCGAGTAGCCGACGCGGGAGCGCCGGGACGGGGACGGGGCGGGGCGCGCGTCGCGCGCCCCGCCCCGTCCGTCGTTGCCCCGCCCGCTACACCAGCGCCCCGCGCCTGGGGAAGATGAACGTCTGGTGCGTGATCCGCTTGTCGGCCAGCGCGGTCACGAGGTCCACCGTCGACACGATGCCGACCAGGCGATCGTCCTCGACGATCGGGAGGCGGTGCAGCCGCTCCCGCTTCATCACCTCGGCGGCGAGGGCGACCGTGTCGTCGGCGCGGAGCGACCGCACCGGCGCGCGCGTCATCGCCTCCTCGACGGTGTGCGCGTCGAGCACGCCGCGCTCGCTCGACTCGCGCACCTCGGCGGCCTCCACCGGGAGCGCGGCGATGAAGTCGAGCAGGTCGCTCGCGCTCAGCATGCCGACGATGCGGCCGAGCTGGACCACGGGGGCGCCGCCGAGCCGTTCGGTGGAGAAGATCTCCGCCGCCTCACGGATGGTCATGTCCGGCGGGACGGTGAGGACGTCCTTCGTCATGATGTCACGGAGCTTGAGCATGCGATCCTCCGGCCGATGGGGCGTCAGCGGGGCGTGGGGAGCGGGAAGCGGAGCCCGGCGATGATGCCGTCGGCATCGCCGTCGAGCGGCGCGTCGGGGAGCGGCGGGGCGACGGCGACGCTCGCCCCCTCGAAGAGCGCGCGCTGGACGAGCGACTCGATCTCGTCGGGGTGCTGCTGCCAGGCGCGCTCGCTGAAGATCAGCTCGGCGATCGCGCCGAGGTCCGCCGCGGCCTGCGCGGGCGCGAACCCGACGGCGGCGCGGCCGCGGGTGTGGGCGAGCTCGCGGAGCTCGCTCACGCGCCGCGCGCGGAGCAACGCGTCGAAGCTGGCGGCGGCGGCGTGGACCGCCGCGACGGTCTCGGCCTCGCTCGACTGCAGCGTGAGGCCGGGCACGACCATCGCGCGGCCGGCGAGCTGCTGCGGCAGGAGGTCGAGGAGGCGGGCGCTCATCTCGGCGCCGCCGCCCAGGAGGACGGGCTCCCGCCCCGCGAGCGCGACGATCCGGTTCCGGGCGGTCACGAGGAGGCGTTCGGTGGCGTCGGTGCGCTGCCGCTGTTCCTCGTCGGTGCCCGTGCGGCCGCGGGTGCCGGCATGGAAGCCGGGCGCCGGCGCGCTGCCCATGAACGGGCCCACGTCATGCGGCGGCTCGGCGTCGTGCCGCTCGAGGAACTCGAGCACCCCGTCGTGCCACCGGGCGAGCACGAGCTGCTGCCGGTCGATCCGCACCACGAGCGCGTCGGGCTCCGCCCCGGACCGCACGTAGGGCACCACGCGCGCGCCGGGGCCCCACGCCACGTTGGTCTCGGTGGCGTCGGGGAGGTCGAGCGCGTACGTCGCGCCGCTCGCGGTCGCGAAGCACGCCCAGCCGTGGGTCGACGGCGCCGTGTCGCCGTTCGGGAGCCGGCGCAGCACCTCCGCCGCGCAGCGCTCGAAGGCATCCTGCTCGTCGCCGGGCGCGGCGGCGAGGGAGTCGCGCACGTCGGCGAGCCCCTGGCGGAGCCGCACGCGCCAGTTGCGGCGCGCGGCGGGATCGGTCGGGGCCGCCTCGATGTAGACGCTCAGCGTCAGCTCGTCGCGATGCGTGCGGATGAAGTCGAGCAGCTCGTCTGGGAAGAACATCGCGCCCTCCGGCTGGGGATCGGTGCAGCGGGTGACTGCAATACTGCCCCGCGCGGCGTCCGGCACCATCGGCGCGGTCCCCTAAGCGCTGTGGGGGAACACCCGTAGGCGCGCCGAAGGGGTGTCGTCGTGGCGCGCGGGCGGGGCGGAGCCACGTCGCACCGGCGCGATGCGCCACGCCGGACGCACGCGAGGGCGGCACCAAAGGTGCCGCCCTCGCGGTCCTGCGCCGTCGACGACCCTCAGGCGTGCCGCGTCATGGGTAGCCGCGCGCCCAGCCGGCGGTGAGGTTGCCGGTGTAGCTGCGCCACCCGTTGGGGAAGAGCAACGCGTTGTACGCCGTCTGCGGATAGGTCGCAGGCAGCGCCGATCCGTACGTCAGCGTGACGTAGTTGACCGTGATGGGTGTGCCGAGGTCCTGGTACCTGGTGATCGGGTTCTGGAAGTTGTACATGATCCAGTACGTCCCCGCCGCCACGTTGGTGAGCGGGGTGGTGAACTCGATCTGGCCGGTGCTCAGGATGGTGCCCGAGGCCTGCGCCACGAGCTGGTACGGGATCCCGCCGTTGTTGGTGTAGAGGCCGATGCGCACCCCACCCGTGCCACTCTTGACCGTGAGCCCGAGGTGCGTGAGCGAGATGTTCTGGCCGATGAACTGCTGGCTGCCGATCAGGTAGTTCGGCGACCATGCGCTCGAGTCCGCGAACGCACGCGTCTCACCGAACCGCGTAGCCAGTGACGACTTGACCGACCAGTTGCTGATCGCTTGGTACGCGTGTGGCATGAAGTACCAGTCGCCGGCAGCCGGATTCGGGATGATGCACGACTCCGCGACGCCCCAGCTGTACGGGCGGCAGTCGAACGTCGACGTCGTCGGCGCCGCGCCATACCGGAGGTGCAGGTCGGCCTCGCCGGTGCCCGGCGTCATCGTGATCCGCAGCTCCGGCGTGCCGGCCGGGACGCTGATCACGTAGTACCGCTCGGCGCGGAGCGTGTCGGTGATCCCGGCGACGGTGGTGCCGCTGCCCATCGAGACCGGCGTGTACGCGCCGACCACGGCCTCGCTCGCCACGTAGGTCGGTGCGGTGCCGCTCACCGCGCGGATGCGCCACGAGTACGACTGGTTCTGCGACAGCCCAGTGTGCTGGTACGATGTCGCATTTGCTGGGAGGTTCGCCGCGACGGTCGTCGGTGTGCATCCCGCCGTGGCGCAGAAGAGCACTTGGTAGCCCGTCTCGAGGTTCGTGTTGTCCGACCAAGTCACGTCCACCCGGTTCCGCAACACCGTCTGCGCGCGGAGGTTCGTCGGCGCGTTCATCACCGTCGAGACGTCGGAGAAGTTCGACGGGTTGGACTGGCCCACCGGCGTCCGGACCGCACGGACGCGGAACCGGAAGTTCGGGAAGTTGGCCGCGACGCTCGGGAAGGTATGGGCCGAGGTGTTGGCCGGCAGGTTGAGCACGGTGCTGAAGGTGGTGCAGCCGGCCGTGAGGCAGGCCTCGATCACGTAGCCGGTCTCGTTCGTGGCGTTGTCCGCCCAGGTGAGGTCGATCCGGTTGACCGTGATCGCGGTCGCGACGAGGCTCGACGGGTCCGCCGGGAGGTAGGTGTCCTCCAGCGCCGTGTTGCTGTACGCCGAGGGGCCCACCGCGTTGATGGCGAACACGCGGTAGGTGTACGGCGTGTTGAGCGCGAGCCCCACGTCGGCGAGCGACGTCTGGTCGGGGCCCGTCTCGCCGATCTGCGTGAAGTCGGTGCACCCCGGCGTCGAGCAGCGCTCGATCCGGTAGCCGGCCTCGTTGTCGGCGTTGTCCGTCCACGCGAGGTTGATCTGGTTGGCCGCGACCACCGTCGCCGCGAGCCCGCTCGGCGCGGCGGCGAGGAAGGTCGTCGTCGTCACCGGGCTCGACGGCGTCGAGGCGCCGACCGGGTTCGCGGCGTACACCCGCACCGTGTACGAGTTGCCGATGACGAGGTCGTTCATCTGGAACCCGGCCGCGTTCGCATCGGCCACGCCCACGCCCTCGAAGTCGCTGCAGCCCACCCCGGCGCAGCGCTCGATCACGAAGCCCGTCTCGTTGAACGCGTTGTCGACCCATTGCACCGCGGCCTGCGTCGCCGAGAGCGTGGTGGCCGACACGTTGAGGGGCGCCTCGGGCACGATGAGCGCGGTCGACGCCACGTCGCTCGGCGACGACGCGCCGGCCGCGTTGGCCGCGTAGACGCGGTAGACGTAGAACTCGCCCGTCACCAGGCCGGCGTCGGCGAACTCCACCACGTCCGCGCCGACCTCGCCCACGCGCGCGAAGTCCGTGCACTCCTTGCCCAGGCACCGCTCCACCACGAACCCGTCCTCGTTGGTCGACCCGTCGGTCCAGCTCACGAGCACCCGCTCGCTGGTCTGGATCACCGTGCCCACGCCCGCCGGCGCGTCGGGGCGGAGCGTCGAGCCCGTGATGAACGCGGTCGGGGCCGACGAGCCGGCGGCGTTCCGCGCGAACACGCGGTACGCGTACTGGTTGTCCACCGACACGCCCTCGTCGGCGAAGCTGGTGACGTTCGCCGACACCGTGGTCTCGAACGCCACGCCGCCGGCGCAGGTCGCGTCGTCGCAGCGCTGCACGACGAACTCGAGCTCGTTGCCCGAGTTGTCGGTCCAGCTCAGGTCGATCCGGTTCGCCGAGATCGTCGTCGCCGACAGCGCCGTCGGCTCGGCCGGCAGGCTCGTCGTGGCGGTCACCTCGGCCGTGAACGGCGAGGTGCCGGCCGCGTTCTCGGCGCGGATGCGGTACGTGTACGACTCGTCCGAGGCGAGGCCGATGTCGCTGTACGACTGCGTGCCCGCCGGGAGCTCCGCCAGCAGCGCGAAGAGGTTGCACCCCGGCCCCTGGCAGCGCTCGAGGCGGAACAGCGCCTCGTTGTCCGACGCATCGGTCCACGCGAGGTCGATCCGCGTGGCCGAGATCGTCGTGGCCGTCACGCCGGTCGGCAGGGCGGGGACGAAGGTGTCGCCGCCGGCGATGTCCGTGTAGTCGGACTCGCCCGCGTTGTTGATCGCGCGCACCCGGTACCGGTACGCGGTGCCCACCACCGCGGACTCGTCCGCGTAGGCGCCCGTGTTCGCCGGCAGCGTGGCGATCACGGCGAAGTCCACGCAGCTCGCGCCGGTGCAGCGCTCGACCGCGTAGCTCCCCTCGTTGTCCGCGTTGTCGGTCCACGAGAGCGCGATGACCGTCGGCCCGACCGTGGTCGTGGCCAGCGCCGTGGGCGCGGCGGGCACGTTGGTGCCGGCCGTGGCGACGTTCGACGCGCCCGAGACGCCGGACGCGTTGTACGCGCGCACGCGGTAGCGGAAGGTGAGGCCGCCCGCGAGGCCCACGTCGCTGAAGGCGGCGGCGTTCGGCGTCTCCACCGAGTCCACCGCGACGAAGCCCGAGCAGCCGGCGCCGGTGCACCGCTCGATCACGAAGCCGAGCTCGTCCCCGGCGTTGTCGGTCCACGCGAGGTCGATCCGGCTCGCCGAGAAGGTCGTGGCGGACAGCGTGGTCGGGATGCCCGGCACGTTGGTCGTCGCCTCGGCGATGTTGCTGTAGGCCGAGACGCCGGCGTCGTTCACCGCGCGGACGCGGTAGCGGAAGAGCGCCCCGCCCAGCAGCCCGGAGTTCTCGAACGCGGTGGCGTCCGCGGCGGTGGTGGCCACCGGCGCGAAGTCGACGCAGCCGGCGCCCGCGCAGCGCTCCACCTCGTAGCCCGTCTCGTTGTCCGCGTTGTCGGTCCACGCCAGGTCGATCCGGTCGCCCGCGACCGCCGTGGCACCCAGCACCGTCGGCGCGGCCGGCAGGATCGTCGAGGCCGCCGCGATCGCGGTGTACCCCGACCGGCCCTGGTTGAACGCCGTCACCCGGTAGCGGTAGGTGGTGCTCGCGGCGACCGGGGTGTCGGCGAAGGCCGTGACGTCGGTGCCGACCTCGGCCACCTGCACGAAGTCCGTGCAGGCCGCGCCCGCGCACCGTTCGATGCGGAAGCCGAGCTCGTTGCCCGCGTTGTCCACCCACGCGAGGTCGATCCGCGTCTGTCCGTTGGCGACGGCCGTGAGCCCCGACGGGTCGAGCGGCACGTTGGTGTTGGCCGGCACCTCGCCGGAGTAGGCCGAGTTCGCGACGCCGTTGTAGGAGCGGACGCGGTAGCGGTACTCCGTGCCGAACGCGAGCGTGCTGTCCTGGTGCGTGGTCACGTTGGCCGGGACGATCGCGACCTCGACGAAGCTCGCGCACCCCGCGCCGGTGCAGCGCTCGATGCGGAAGCCGGTCTCGTTGGAGGCCGGGTCGACCCAGGTGAGGTCGACGCGCGTGCCGAGCACCGTCGTCGCGGCGAGGTCGGACGGGGCCGCCGGCGCGAAGGTGTTGGGCGAGGCGATGCCGGTGTAGGCGGAGTTGCCCGCCGCGTTGTAGGCGCGCAGGCGGTAGCGGTAGAACGTGTTCCCGGCCAGCCCGGCGTCGACGTACTGCGTCGCGTCGGCCGCCGGCGTGGCGATCTGGACGAAGTTGGTGCACCCCGCGCCCGAGCAGCGCTCGAGGCGGAAGCCCGCCTCGTTGCTGGCGCCGTCGGTCCAGGTGAGCGTGATCTCGGTCGGCGCGGTCACGGTGGCCGCGAGCGCGGTCGGGTCACCCGGGAGCAGCGTCGACGCCCCCACCGGGCCGTCGTACGCCGAGGCGCCCGGGACGTTGGTCGCACGCAGCCGGTAGCGGTACTCGTTGCCCAGCGTGACCGTCAGGTCGTTGTAGCCCACCGCGTCGGGCGGGATCGTGGCGAGCAGCGCGTAGTCGGTGCAGGCCGCCCCCGTGCAGCGCTCGAGCTCGAAGCCCGCCTCGTTCGTGGCGTTGTCGGTCCAGGTGAGGGTGACCTGCGTGGCCGAGACGGTGCTCGCGGCGAGCCCCGAGGGCGCCAGCGGCAGGATCGTGTTGGCCGTCGCGGTGTTGGAGAAGCCCGAGGCGCCCACGAGGTTCACCGCGCGCACGCGGTAGCCGTACGTCGCGTCGGTCGCGACCGTCTGGTCCGCGTACGCGGTGGAGCCCGCCGCGATGGAGTCGATCCGCGCGAAGCCCACGCAGCCGGCCCCGGTGCAGCGCTCCACGAGGTACGCGAGCTCGTTCCCCGCGTTGTCGGTCCACGCGAGGTCGATCCGCCCGCCGTTCACGGTGGTGGCGGTCAGCGCGGCGGGGTCGAGCGGCAGCGTGGTCGACGCCGTCGCGAGGTTCGAGAAGCGCGACTGGCCGTTGCCGTTGATCGCGCGCACCCGGTACGTCGCGGTGTCCCCGGCGGCGAGGGTGCCGTCGAGGTAGGTCGTCACGTTCGCGCCCACCAGCTGCAGGTCGACGAAGTCGGTGTCGAGGCAGCTCGTGCTCGGGCAGCGCTGGATCAGGTAGTCGGTCTCGTTGACCGCGTTGTCGGTCCAGTCGATCCGGATCGCCGACGCGGACGTCGCGAGGGCGCTGAGGTCGGTCGGGTCCGCCGGGACGTCGGTCGCCGCGTCGTCGATCGCCGTGTAGGCCGAGGCCCCCACGCCGTTGAGGGCGCGCACGCGGTAGCGGTACGTCTGGTTGGGCGTGAGGCCGATGTCGTTGAACGTGCTCGTGTTCGCGGGGAGGCTGTCGACGCGGGCGAAGTTCGTGCAGCCCGGGCCCGCGCAGCGCTCCACCTCGT
>CAZPJF010000043.1:0-7998 GCA_964586095.1 uncultured Gemmatimonas sp.
CGCGGCACCGCGCAGAACGTCGGCTCCTTCCTCGGCGACGGCACGGTGCGCGTCTACGCGAAGGGCGAGGAGGCGGGCCCGCTCACGGCCGCCGAGCGCGACACCATGCGCGCGATGGTCGCGCGCGCCATGGAGGACGGCGCCTTCGGCATCGCGAGCGCGCTCATCTACCCGCCCAACACGTACGCGAGCACCGAGGAGCTGGTCGAGGCGGCGAAGGCGATGGCGCCGTACGGCGGCGTCTACATCACGCACATGCGCTCCGAGGGAGACAGGTTCCTCGAGGCGATGGACGAGGCGCTCCGCATCGGGCGCGAGGGCGGCGTGCCGGTGGAGATCTTCCATCTCAAGGCGAGCGGCCCGCGCAACTGGCCCAAGATGCCGCGCGCGATCGCCAAGATCGACTCGGCCCGCGCGGCGGGACAGGACGTGCAGGCCAACATGTACCTGTATCCGGCCGGCGGGAACTCCTTCGCCAGCTGCATCCCGCCAAAGTATTCCGAGGGCGGCAAGCTCATGGAGAACCTCCGGAACCCCGCGCTGCACGCGACGATGGTCGCCGAGATGCATGCGATGGATGCCGGCTACGAGAACCTCTGCGAGATCGCCGGCCCGGAGAACGTGATGGTCGTCGGCTTCCGCAAGCCCGAGTACCAGCGCTTCGAGGGGAAGCGGCTCGCCGAGATCGCCGCCGCGCTCGGCAAGGACTGGGCGCAGGTGATCATCGACCTCAACGTCGAGGAGGAGCTCCGGCTCGGCGAGATCCTCTTCCTGATGAGCGAGGAGAACATCCGCCTGCAGCTGCGGCAGCCGTGGATGAAGTTCGGCACCGACGCCGGGTCGTCGGACCCGGCGACGGCGCGCGGCAACGTGCACCCGCGCACCTACGGCAACTTCCCGCGCCTCTTCGGGCGCTACGTGCGCGAGCAGCAGGTGCTCCCGCTCGAGGACGCGGTGCGCAAGGCATCGTCGGCGGTGGCCACGCGGCTCTCGCTGACCGACCGCGGCGTCCTCAAGGCCGGGCTCAAGGCCGACGTCATCGTCTTCGATCCCGGCACGATCATCGACAACGCGACCTTCGAGCGACCGCACCAGCTCTCCACCGGCGTGCGCGACGTGTTCGTGAACGGCGTGGCGGTGCTGCGCGACGGGCAGCACACCGGGGCCAAGCCGGGGCAGGTCGTGCGCGGGCCCGGGTACCGCCGGTGATGGACGCGCTGATCACCGGACTCCATCACGTCACCGCCACGGTGCGCGAGGCGCAGGCCGATGTCGACTTCTACGTCGGCCTCCTCGGCCAGCGCCTCGTCAAGAAGACCGTCAACTTCGACAACCCCGGCGTCTACCACTTCTACTACGGCAACGAGGCCGGCGAGCCGGGCACGATCATGACGACCTTCCCGTACGACGGGATGGGCGTCCGCGTCGGGCTCAAGGGGGCGGGACAGGTCGGCGTCACCTCGTTCAGCGCACCGGCGGGCGCGATCGACTTCTGGAGGGACCGCCTCGCCGCGCAGGGGGTGCCGTACACGAACGAGCCGACGCCCTTCGGCGAGGACGCCCTGCACTTCGACGACCCGTCGGGGCTCCACATCCGCATCGTCGGCACCGCGGACGACGGGCGCGCCCCGTGGACGCGCCCCGACATCGGCGCGGCGCACGCGATCCGCGGCATCCACAGCGTCGCGATGACCGTGCGCGCGCCGGCCGCGAGCGGCGAGCTCCTCCGCCGCATGATGGACGCCGCCAAGGTCGACGAGGCCGCGAACGTCGAACGCTACGCGATCGCCGGCGGCGGCCCGGGGCGCCTCGTCGAGGTCGTGAACGGGGCCGACGCCCCGGGTGCGCTCAACGGGCTCGGCACGGTGCACCACGTCGCCTTCGCCGTCGCCAGCAGCGAGGACCAGCTGCGCATGCAGCGCGAACTGCGCGCGCTGGGGCTCCAGGTCACGCCCGTGATGGACCGCCAGTACTTCACCTCGATCTACTTCCGCGAACCCAACGGCGTGCTCTACGAGATCGCGACGATGCCGCCCGGCTTCGCGGTCGACGAGCCGCTCGCCGAACTCGGCCGCGCACTCAAGCTCCCGCCGTGGGAGGAGCACCGCCGCGCGCTCATCGAGGAGCGGCTCCCGCGCGTGACCTACTGAGGCGCCCCCTCCGAACGGCGCCCGCACCCGCATCCACCACGCCATGACGACCGCCCTTCCCCCGCACGCCGGCCAACCCGTCCTCCACCGCGGCCGCCCGCTCGCCGAGGCGCGCGCCGCGGTCATCATGGTGCACGGCCGCGGCGCCTCGCCGCAGAGCATCCTCTCGCTCGCCGACGCGCTGCCGCATCCCGACGTGGCCTTCCTCGCACCCGGCGCGGTGGGCGGCACCTGGTATCCCCTCAGCTTCCTCGCGCCGATCCCGCAGAACGAACCGGGCATCACCTCCGGCATCAGCGTGGTCCACGCGCTCGTCGACGACGTGATCGCCGCCGGCATCCCTGCCGACCGCGTCATCCTCCTCGGGTTCTCGCAGGGGGCCTGCCTCGCCTCCACCGCGGCGCAGCGCCGGCCCCGGCGCTACGGCGGCGTGGTGGTCCTCTCGGGCGGGCTCATCGGGCCGCCCGGCACCACGTGGAGCGGCGAGGGCGACTTCGCCGGCACGCCGGTCTTCCTCGGCTGCAGCGACATCGACGCGCACATCCCCGAGGAGCGCGTCCGCGCGAGCGCCGACCACCTCGAGCGCATGAACGCGAAGGTCACCTGCCGGATCTATCCCGGCATGGGACATCTCGTGAACGAGGACGAGATCGCGTTCACGCAGGACCTCATCGCCGGCGTGGTGGGCTGAGGCGCGCCGCGGCCGGCAGCGGCCGACGGCGGCCTCGCGCGAACCGCGCCGAGGCGGTCAGCGATCCTGCGCGAGTCCCGTGAGCACGGCCATCGCGCGCTCCGCATCGGCGAGCGGCACGAACAGGTGGTCGTGATGCAGCGCCGCCATCACGTTGCACGCGATGCCCGCCTCGGCGAGCGTCCGGGCGACCGCGGCGGTGAGCCCGACCGCCTCGAGCGCCGAGTGCACCGAGAGCGTGATCCACGCGCACTCGAATGCGATGCCCAGCCCCTGCGCCCGGGCACTGGCGAGAGGGAGGATGACCGTGTCGCCCTCGGCTTCGCGGAACAAGGCGATGGCCTCGGCGGCGAGCGGCGCGCCGGCCGGGAGCGGGCAGTAGGCGAACGCACCGGGGTGCCGCACCGGCCGCGCCTCCCGCAGCAGACGGTCGAGGTCGCGCACCGGGGCCTCGGTCATGACGCGCCCGCCACGGCGCCCGCCACCTCAGGCACCCGGCTCGGAGAGCCGCTCGAAGACGCCCGCCGCGCGGTTCTTCCGCACGTCGTCCCACGAGAACACGCGCCCGTTCATGGCGAGGTACGTGCCGGGCGCCAGCACCTGCACGAACGAGAGCGCGCTCCCCAGGTTGAACAGCCCGTCGGAGCTGCCGAACGCGTACGGCACCATCGCGCCCGTGAGGACCACCGTCTTGCCGAGCCCCGCCGCCGCGATCGCGCGCGCGGACTCGACCATCGTGTCGGTGCCGTGCGTGATCACGACCTGCCGTTCGGCGCAGTCGCGGCAGGCCGCGACGATCCGCGCGCGGTCGGCCTCGCGAAGGTCGAGCGAGTCCTTCATCATGAGGACTTCGACGGCGACGGGCAGCCGGCAGCGGCCGCGCTCGAGCATCTGCGGCAGGTGCGTCTCGCGGAACGAGAGCGTGCCGTCGATCTCGTGGTACTCCTTGTCGAAGGTCCCGCCGGTCACGAAGATGCGGATCGTCATCGTGGCGGGAATCTACCACCGGCGCGCGGAGGCACCGCTAGATTGCCTCCATGCCCGTCCCGGATGCCGCCACCGTGCTCGTCCTCGGCGCCGGCCGCGCCGGACTCGCCGTTGCCGCGGCGCTCGCTGCGTCCGGCGTCACCGTGGTGGTCGCGAGCCGTTCGACCGAGGGGCGCGCGCGCGCCGGCGGGCGGGGGCTCGACGCCGCGACCGCCGCGACGAGGGCGACGACCTGGATCCTCGCCGTGCCCGATGATGCCGTGGGCGCGGTCGCGACGCGCCTGGCGGCGCACTTCGACGGCTCGTCACCCGACGCTGCGCTCCCGTCCGCGCGGCCGGACGTCGTGCTGCACCTGAGCGGCGCGACGCCGGTGACCGTCCTCTCTCCGCTCGCCGCCCTCGGGATCGCCAGCGGCGGGCTCCATCCATTGCAGACGCTCACCTTCTCCAGCGCGCCGACCGCGTTGCACGGCGTGCCGGCGGCGGTCGGCGGCGACCCCGCGGCCGAGGCGGCGGCGCGCACGCTCGCCGGCGCCCTCGGCATGCGCCCCTTCGCGATCGACGACGCGGCGCGTCCACGCTACCACGCGGCGGGCGCGCTCGCGGCCAACTTCACCGTCACCCTGCTCGACCTCGCGATCACGCTCGCCGAGCGCAGCGGCATGCCGGCGCCGCTGGCGCGAGAGGGGCTCGCCGGGCTCGCGGCCGCCGCTGCGGCCCGGGTGCGCGACGAGGGCGCTGCCGACGCCCTCACCGGCCCCATCCGGCGCGGCGACCCCGGCGTGGTGGGACGGCATCTCGGCGCGCTCGACGCGGAGGACGCCGCACTCTATCGGACGCTGGCCGACCGGACCCTCGCGCTCGCGGTGCAGGCCGGACTCGACCGGGGGCGCGCCGCGCAAGTGCAGGCGGTCCTCGCGGGACGTCCCGCATGACGCTGCCGGTCGTCGAGGGCGTGGCCGAGCTGCGCGCGGCACTGCGCGCGGCACTGCACGAGGCCCGGCGCGCGCCGCGGGGCGCCGCGCAGGCGGCGGACCCGCCGATCCGGTTCGTCCCGACCATGGGCGCGCTGCACGAGGGCCACGCCGCGCTCCTCCGCCGGGCCCACGCCGACGGCGGCGTCGCCCTCCTCAGCATCTTCGTCAATCCGACGCAGTTCGGCCCCACGGAGGACCTCGCGCGCTACCCGCGCACGCCCGACGCCGACCTCGCGCTCGCCGCCGCGAGCGGCGCCACGCTCGCCTGGATGCCGCAGGTCGCCACGCTCTACCCGCCGGGCGAGGAGACACGCGTCCGCGTGGGCGCGGTCGCCGAGCCGCTGTGCGGCGCGCTGCGGCCGGGGCACTTCGAGGGGGTCGCGACGGTCGTCACCAAGCTCCTCGTCGCGTCCGGCGCGACGCACCTGTACCTGGGCGAGAAGGACTTCCAGCAGACCGTCGTGCTCCGGCGCGTGATCTCGGACCTGCTGCTCGACGTCGAGGTGCACGTCGTGCCCACGGTGCGCGAGCCCGACGGGCTCGCGATGAGCAGCCGCAACAGGTACCTCTCGCCGGAGGAGCGCCGTGCGGCGGCGGCCATCCCGCGCGCGCTCGAGGCGGCGCGCGTCGCCGCGCGGTCGGGCGCGACGGTCGGCGATGCCCTGGGGGCGGCGCGCGCGGCGCTCGACGCGGTGCCGGACGTGCGGACGCAGTACCTCGAGGTGCGCGATGCGGCGGCACTGCGCCGCGTGCCCGACGCGACGGGCGCCGGCGACGCGGGGCAGGCGCGCATCTTCTTCGCCGGCTTCGTCGGCAGCACCCGCCTCATCGACAACCGCGCCCTCGTCGACCCATGAGCCGACTCGCCCTCCCCGACCTGCAGACGCGCAAGGGTGCCGGCCCGCCGATCGTGATGGTCACCGCGTATGATCGTCCCGGCGCGCATTGGGCGGATGCGGCCGGGGTCGACCTGCTGCTCGTCGGCGACTCGGCGGCCACGGTGGTCCTCGGCCACGCCTCGCCGCGCGCGATGCGGCTGGACGACAGCGCGCTGCTCACCGAGGCCGTGGCGCGAGGCAGCACGCGTGCGCTCGTGGTCGGCGACCTTCCGGCGGGCAGCTACGAGCGCACCGACGCGCAGGCGGTCGCGAGCGCGCACCGCCTCGTCGCGGCCGGCGCCCATCTGGTGAAGCTCGAGGGCGCCCTGCTCGAGCGGATCGCGGCGATCGTCGCGAGCGGCGTGCCGGTGATGGCACACCTGGGCCTGCTGCCGCAGCAAGCCGACGGGGACCACCGTGCGCGGGCGCGCGACGCCGACTCCGCGCTCGCCCTGCTCCGCGACGGCGAGGCGGTGCAGCGGGCCGGCGCGTCGATGCTCGTCCTCGAGGCGATCCCGCCCGAGGTGGCGGCGGCGGTCACCGCGCGCCTGCGGATCCCCACCATCGGCATCGGGGCCGGCGCGGCCTGTGATGGCCAGGTGATCGTCCTCCACGACCTGCTCGGCCTCACGCCGCCACCCCATCCGCGGTTCGTCGAGCCCTACGCCGCACTCGGCGAGGCCATCCGCGACGCGGTCGCCCGCTGGGCGGCGGATGTGCAGGCGCGACGGTATCCGGCCGCGCGCCACACGTACGCGATGCCCGACCCGGAGCGCGAGCGGTTCGCGGCGGCGCTGCGCGCCGCGCCGCCGTCGACATGAGCACGCTCGTCGTCGCGGCCGCGCAGGTCGCACCGGTCTGGCTCGACCGCGATCGCACGCTCGCCAAGGTCGTCGAGTGGATCCACGCCGCCGCCGACCGCGGGGCGCAGCTCGTCGCCTTCGGCGAGGCGCTCGTGCCGGGATATCCGTTCTGGCTCGAGCACACCGACGGCGCGCGGTTCGAGTCCGCTCGCCAGAAGGCGTTCCATGCGCACTATCTCGACCAGGCGGTGCGGATCGAGGCCGGCCACCTCGCGCCCGTGCAGCGCGCCGCGGCGGCGCGGGGCATCGCCGTGGTGCTCGGGATCATCGAGCGGCCGGACGACCGCGGGGGACACAGTGCGTACGCGAGCCTCGTGTACGTCGCCCCCGACGGCGCGATCGGGCCGGTGCACCGCAAGCTCGTGCCGACCTACGAGGAGCGCCTCGCCTGGGCGCCGGGAGACGGCCACGGCCTGCGCACGCACCGGCTCGGCGCCTTCACGGTCGGCGCGCTCAACTGCTGGGAGAACTGGATGCCGCTCCCGCGCGCCGCGCTCCACGCGCAGGGCGAGGATCTGCACGTCGCGCTCTGGCCCGGGGGACTCCACAACACGCAGGACCTCACGCGCTTCCTCGCCAAGGAAGGGCGGTCGTTCGTGGTCTCCGTGAGCGGACTCCTCCACCGGGACGCGATCCCGTCGACGGTGCCGCAGCGGGAACTCCTGCTCGAATCGCTCCCGGCGACGCCCGCGAACGGCGGCTCCTGCATCGCGTCCCCCGACGGCAGCTGGCTCGTCGAACCGGTCGTCGGCGAGGAGCGCCTGATCGTCGCGACGCTCGAGCACCGGCACGTGCTCGAAGCGCGCCAGAGCTTCGACCCGGCCGGCCACTACGCACGGCCCGACGTGCTCCGGCTCGTCGTCGATCGCACGCGGCAGGCCACCGTGCGGTTCGAGGACGGCACCGGCGACGGCGCGTGAGGATCATCGCAGGCGCCTTCGCCGGTCGCGACCTGGCGTCGCCCAACGACTTCCGCGTGCGCCCCACGGCCGAGCCGGTGCGCGGCGCGCTGCTCGACCTGCTCGCCGCCGACCTTCCCGAGGCGCGCGTGCTCGACCTCTTCGCCGGCACCGGCGCGCTCGGGTTGGAGGCCCTCTCGCGCGGCGCCGCGCGCTGCGACTTCGTCGAGACGCGCCCCTCGAGCCTCGCCGCGCTCAAGTCGAACGTCACGCGGCTGCGGCTCAAGGCGCGCACGCGGGTGTTCCGGAAGGACGCGCTCCCCTTCGCGGCCGAACTGCCCGCGGGCGCCTACGACCTCGCGTTCGCCGACCCGCCGTACGAGTCGCGGATGCTCGACCGCGTGATCGCGGGGTGGCAGGCGCGGCGCTTCGCACGCGTGCTCGCGGTGGAGCATGCGCGCACGCACCGGCTCCCGGCGGGTGCGCTCACCCGCGCGTTCGGCGACACGGCGATCACGATCTACCGCTGACGCGCACCGGGTCCGTGCACCGG
>CAZPJF010000043.1:8098-14796 GCA_964586095.1 uncultured Gemmatimonas sp.
TCGGCGACACGGCGATCACGATCTACCGCTGACGCGCACCGGGTCCGTGCACCGGACGCGTGCGCCAGGCGCGTGCACCAGGTCGTCCGCCGCGCGCCCCGTCAGCGTCCCGCGGCGAGTGCCGGCGCCGTGGCCGGCGGCTTGCGGTGGCGCGTCGCCTGCTCGTAGGCGAACGCGAACCCGAACAGCATCGGCTCGCTGAAGGGGCGGCCCAGGAGCTCGAGCCCCACCGGCAGCCCATCGCTGGAGAAGCCCGCCGGCACCGTGAGCGCGGGCCAGCCGAGCGTCGGGCTCAGGCCGCGGTTGTCGCCGAGGCTGTAGGCGTCCAGCGGCCGCGGGTTGGTGAGGACGTCCGCCGCGATCGGCTGCGGCGGCGCGTCGTAGGTCGCATACACCAGCGCGTCGAGCCGGTGGTCGGCCATGAGCTTGAGCATCGCGGTGCGCATGGCCTCGCGGCCGAGGACCACGTCGAGGTAGCCCGGGTCGCGCGTCGTGCGCCCCACGTACTCGATGAGCCCGCGCGCGCGCCACGGATTCACCGGCCCGGTGAGCAGGATCTCCTTGAGCGTGCGCACCGGCGCGTTCGGGTGCTGCGCGAGGTAGGCGTCGGTCGCCTCCTCGGTCTCGAAGTCGTTCCCCACGCGGCGGCCCGGCACGGTGGGGATCCGCAGCGAATCCACGAGCACCGCGCCCTGCGCCGCGAGGTCGGCGAGTGCGCGCTCGAACACCGGGCGCACCTTGGCGTACTCCCGCGCGTTCGCGCGCGCGACGCTGTCGCGGCGCGCCGCGGCGGTGTCGGCGCGCACCGACGTGTCCGCGGCGGACGACCGCGCCGAGTCGCCGGTCGCCCGGCGCGCGGTCGCGGTGTCGCGCGGGATGCGCAGCACGCCGATCCGCGCACCCTTGAGCGCGGCGGCCTTCAGCGCCGTGGTGTAGGTCGCCGGGAGCTGCCCCACCGTCGCCGCGGTGATCGGGTCGTTGGGGTCGTAGCCCGCGATCACGTCGAGCACCCGTGCCGCATCGGCGACGGTGCGCGTCATCGGGCCCATCGTGTCCTGCGTGGGGTTCGCCGGCATCATCCCGAACCGGCTCACCAGCGGCAGCGTGGGGCGCAGGCCCACGAGCGCGCTCACCGCCGCCGGCCCGCGGATCGAGCCGCCGGTGTCCTCGCCGATCCCGACGAGGCCGAAGTTCGCCGCGACCGCCGTCGCCGAGCCGCCCGAGGAGCCGCTCGGGTTCCGCGACGGGTCGTACGCATTGCGGATGATCCCCGCGCCCGACCCCACGTACCGCGAGGCGAACTCGCCCATCGTCGTCTTGGCGAGGATGATCGCCCCCGCCGCCTCGAGGCGCTGCACGATCGTCGCATCGCGCTGCGGCACGAAGTCCTTGAACAGCGCCGAACCGTACGTGGTCGGCATGTCCCTCGTCTCCACCTGGTCCTTGAGGAGCACGGGGACACAGTGGAGCGGGCCGCGGCGCGCCCCGCCCGCCCACACCGCATCGAGCGAGTCCGCCTCGGCGAGCGCGCGCGGGTTGACGTGCTGGATGGCGTTCAGCGCCGGCCCCCGCTTGTCGTACGCGCCGATGCGGTCCAGGTACGCCTGCACGAGCTGCCGGCAGGTGAGCCGCCGGGACTCGAAGGCGGCGTGCACGGCGGGGATGGTCGTCTCGAGGAGCTCGAACCGCTGCGCGAGGAGCGGCGACGGGAGCAGGAGCGCGAGGAGCGCGAGGCGGGCGGGACGCATGGCGGGAACTTACGCCCGGTCCGCCGCGCTCCGCGACCGCGTCATCCCGCGCCCGGCGGTGCCGGCATCGGGTACGGGCGGCCGTGCCCCCCATGCACCATCGTCGCCCCCAGCACGCGGAGCCGCGCCCAGCTGGCCGCCACCACCGCCGGGTCCTCGTTCCCCACCATCGTCTCCATCGTGAGGTCGCCGGTGAAGCATTCGCCGGAGTCGAGCACCAGCGACACGCTGTCGTCCGAGTGCCCCGGCGTCGGGACCACCTCGCCGGCGATGCCGAGCGTCGCGAGCAGCGCGCGGGACGCGTCGCAGCGCACGACCACGTTCCCCTGCGGCTCGATCGGCGTGTAGCGGTCGGTGGGCTTCACGTGCCGCGCCATGAGCGGGACCGCGTCGACCTGCTCCGCGAACACGAGCAGCCGCATCCCGCGCACCTTGAGGTCCTGCGCGGCCCCCGCGTGGTCGATGTGGTAGTGCGTCGCGAACCCGTACGCGATCTCGGCCAGCGGGATCCCCTTCCGCGCCAACTCGTGCAGCAGCGGCTCGACCATCCCGGGCCAGCCGAGGTCCACGAGGAGGCGCGATCGCCCCGCGCTCACCACCCAGTAGTTGGTGGAGCGGTAGCCGACGTTCACGATGGTGGGCGGCGTGGGGGGCATCGACGGGGCGGGAGCGCGGAGGGACGCGGGCGCCCTGCACGCTACGGCCCCGCGCGCGGCCGCGGTAGCTTTCCGCATGGCCCTCACCGCCACCGTCTTCACCTTCGACGTCGCGCTCAACGACGTCGACCGCGGCGTCTATGAGCAGCTCGCGATCAAGGCCGCCTGCCATCCGTCGGAGAGCGAGGAGTACCTCCTCACCCGCGTCCTCGCCTACTGCCTCGAGTACACGGACGGGATCGCCTTCTCCAAGGGCGGCATCTCGGACCCCGAGGACCCGCCGATCATGGTCAAGGACCTCGCCGGCGGATGGCGGAGCTGGATCGAGGTCGGCGCACCGGACGCGGCCCGGCTGCACAAGGCGAGCAAGGCCAGCCCGCGCGTCGCGCTCTACACGCACCGGGAGCTGCGGACGCTGTTCATGCAGTACGAAGGGCAGCGGATCCACCGCGCCGAGTCGATCGAGATCCACGCCATCGATCGCGCGCTCCTCGCCGCACTCGTGCCGCACCTCGAACGGCGCACCGCGTTCACGCTCGCGGTCACCGACCGCACGCTCTTCCTCGACATCGGCGGGGAGACGCTGTCGGGCGCGGTCACGCGCGATGCCCTGCCGGGGTGAGCGGGCGGCCCCGCACGGCCCGCACGGGCTCGGCGGCGGCTGGCTGACCGCGCCCGGGGGCACGATATTCACGCCCTCAACGCGCCGGCCCGCCGTCGCGTAGCAGGCCGCACTCCAACCCAATCGAGGACCCCGCATGCGCCGGACGTTCGTCGTCGCCTCCCTCCTCGCCGCCGTGCTCGCGTCCGGTTGCGCCAAGGCCACCAGCGCCGAGGCGGGCGCGGCGCCCGCGCCCAGCGCGCCCGCCACCCCGGCCGCCGTCACCCCGGCGAACGTCGCGATGGGCGATTCGATCTTCCACAGCGGCGGCTGCCAGCGCTGCCACGGACAGAAGGGCGTCGGGGCGCAGAACGGCCCGAGCCTGGTCGCCGGACCCTGGCTGCAGAGCACCGGGAAGTTCGAGGAGCTCGTCGCGACGATCACCAACGGCGTGCCCCGCCCCGCCCTCAAGGACCAGTCCCGCCGCTTCCCGATGAACCCGCGCGGCGGCCCGATGAACCTCAACGACGACCAGGTCAAGGCCGTCGCGGCCTACGTCTGGTCGATCTCGCGCGACAAGAAGTGAGCGCGGCGCGCGGCTAGAGGTACCGCGCGACGGCCATCGCCGCCGCGCTCGCGAGCAGCAGCAGCGTCGCGACCTGCCCCGACACGCCGCCGCGCCGCCGCAGCAGCGCCACCTCGCCGTCGATGCGGCGCTGCTCGTCGGGCGCCGCCGTCGGCCGCGCGCCGAGCAGCGCGCCCACGCGCACCATGCTCGGCCGCGAGACGAGCAACGCGATCAGGAAGCCCACGACCGCGGCCACCGCGCCCGCCGTGTACGTGGAGCCGCTGCGCGACGCGAAGTACGCGGCGGAGAAGCCGTCCGACGTGATCATCATCAGGCGCAGGCCCGAGAGCATCGTCGCGAGCGCGAGCAGCGGCAGCACGGTGAACAGCTTCCGCTGCTGCAGCGCCGCCATCACGGGGCCGGCCGCGGGCCCCGCCGCGCCGAGCGCGGGGGTCAGGAAGAGGAAGCTGAACGCACCGAAGCCGACCCATGCGATCCCGCCGAGCACGTGCACCAGCCGGAGCACCACCAGCTCAACGGGCATCACGCCACTCGAGGAAGAGCACCGCGATGGCGACCGCGTACACGGCGGCCGCGAGCACCGGCGTGAGGAGGTAGAGCGGGTCGCGCGCGACGAGCACCGCCGCGGTCAGCACCACGCTCACGCCGAGCGAGAGCACCGCGTAGCCGCGGCTCCGGTAGAGCCACGCGTAGCCGAGGAAGTGCGAGCCGAACAGCGTCGCGAGCGTGAACGGCACCCAGGTGGGCTCGATCCGCCAGACGACGATGATCACCGGCCAGAAGAGGAGCTGCATGCCGTTGAGCAGCAGGCCGAGCGGCGTGAGCCGCTCGCTCTTGGCGAACAGGTCGCCTCCGAACCAGCGCGTGATGAGCACGCCCACGGGGAAGACGGCGCCGGTCGCGCAGAAGCTCCAGAAGAGCGCCTGGCGCACGGGCAGCTCGCGCACGAACGCGGCGACCACGAGCCAGTAGAGGAGGCCGGCGATCGGCATCCCGATGCCGCGCGCCGTCGCCCGCGCGAGGCGCGCGCGCTCGGCGTCGATCGCCACGGTGGAAGGCAGGGGGGCGCCGACCGGGTGCGGGGGGTCGTCGAATCGGAAGTTCGGCAGGGCCATCGGTTCGCTCCGGATGAGCCCCCAAGTACGCGCGCCGCCGCACGGCTGTTTCGCGGCGCCGGGCGGCCGGCGCCGGCTAGAGCTCGGCGACCGAGAGCGTCCCCACCGCCCCGCCTCCGGCGACGACCCGCCGGTGATAGTCGACCTGGCCGACGTGATAGCCCAGGTGCGCCACGAGGTGCACGAGGAACCGCGACGTGACGAAGCGGTGGCCGCCCACCGCCTCCGGGAAGGGCGCTGCGAGCGTCGCCGACGTCAGCGCCGGCAGCACGCGCTCGGCATCCGCCACGGCACGCTCGATCTCGGCCACGAGCTCGGCACGCGGGACGTCACGCCTCGAGAACTCGGCCGCGCGGTCGCGCACGTACCCGCTCCCGCCGAGCACCGCCCCCACGTAGTGGCGGATGTTCCCGGCGAGGTGCAGCGCGAGCGTGCCCCCGGGGTTCGCGATCCCCGGGAGCGGGCGCCACGGATCAGCATCGGTGGGATACGCGGAAACCTCGCGGGCGAGTCCGCGTAGGTCCCGTACCATCACGGCGCGTAGATCGTCAGGTTGCATGGGGCACCGGTCGAGGTATCGGCCGCCCCCAACTTAGGTTCCCCGCGCGCGCCGCGCGTCCCCTCGCCGAGGGCCGACCGATGCTCGTGACCCCCCGCCCCATCAGCGTCGTCCGCACGCTCCGCCTCCACGCCTGGATCCTCGGCGCCTCCGTCGCCTCGCTCTGGGCGGTCTTCGCCGTGGACGTGGTGCTCGGCGGCGCACTGCTGCAGTTCGGCGTCGTCCCGCGGACGGTGGAAGGCCTGCGCGGGATCCTGCTCGCGCCGTTCCTCCACGCCGACCTCCCGCACCTCACGGCGAACACCGCATCGCTGCTCGTGCTGGGATGGCTCGTGATGCTGCGCGACCCCAGGCACTTCCCGCTCGTGGCCCTGTGCGCTGCCGTGGGCGGCGGGCTCCTCGCGTGGCTCCTCGGCGCGCCGCGCTCCGTGCACGTCGGTGCGAGCGGGATCATCTTCGGCTTCCTCGGGTTCCTCATCTTCGCGGGGTGGTACGCGCGGAGCTTCGGCAGCATCGTGCTCAGCGTCACCGTCGCGGTCCTCTGGGGCGGCCTCGTGTTCGGCGTCCTCCCGGGCACCCCCGGGATCTCCTGGCAGGAGCACCTCGGCGGGTTCGTCGGCGGCGCGCTCGCGGCGCGCTGGTTCTCGCGCGACGCCGCCACCCTCACGCGGCTCGCGCGGCTCGGCGTGGCGTAGCGCCTGTTCCACCCGGGTGATATTGACTTCGCGTTTCGCCCGGATGTAATTCCCCGCGTGCCCCGCCACGCCATCGCCTTCGCCGGACCCGCCCGCATCGCCGCCGGCGACCTCCCCACCGTCGCGCGCGCGCTCAAGGCGGCCGACCGGCGCGGACTCGCGCGGGCGCCGCTCGTCTTCGACGCCGAGACGAGCGAGCCGATCGAACTCGACCTGCGGGGCTCCCTCGCGCAGGTCGTGGCGCGCGCCGAGGCGCTCGCGCCGGCGCACGGCGAGCAGCCGGCGCCGGCCGACAGCACCGAGGAAGCGCGCGGCCCCGGGCGGCCGCGCCTCGGCGTCATCGGCCGCGAGGTCACCCTCCTCCCGCGCCACTGGGACTGGCTCGCCGCGCAGCCCGGGGGCGCATCCGCCGCACTCCGCCGGCTCGTCGACCGGGCCCGCGTGGAGCACGCGGGCCGTGACCGACAGCGCCGGGCGCAGGAGGCCGCCTATCGGTTCATGACCGCGACCCTCGGCGACCAGCCCGGCTTCGAGGAGGCCACGCGCGCGCTCTTCGCGAACGACGCGGGGCGCTTCACCGCCTGCTCGCGCCGCTGGCCCGCGGACCTCCGCTCCCACGCCCGCGCGCTCGCCCGCGCCGCCTTCGCGGCCGCGCCGCGAGCCCGCCGGTCCGACCCCGACGCCGATGCATGACCTCACGCAGGGCTCCATCCCGCGCCACATCGTCCGCATGGC
>CAZPJF010000044.1:0-14464 GCA_964586095.1 uncultured Gemmatimonas sp.
GGTAGCCCGCGAGCGCGAGCGCCGTCACGCGCCCCGTGCCGCGCCGGAGGAGCGCGAGCATCCCGCCCACCACGCTCGCGACCGCGAGCGCGATCGCCACGGGCCGCACCGGTCCGGACAGGAACGGCGTGAGCATCGGACCGCTCATCGCCCAGCTGTCGCCGGCGTTCTTGGCGATGAGCGCGCGCGCGAACGCCCACCCGCCCTCGCGATAGCCTTGCGTGACCCAGCTCAGGTAGGGCCCGTACGATCCCGCGATCTCGGGCGGGAAGCCTGGCGCATGGCGCCAGACGAACCACTGCCAGGGGGCGAGGAGCGCCGCGACGGCGCCCGCATACGCCGCGGCCTCGCGCCAGCGCCGTCCGCCGGCGAACGCGAGCAGCGCGGCGATCACCACCACGCCGCCGATCGTGCGCGTCAGGACGAGCAGCCCGGCGAGGGCGGCGGCCGCGAGCGCCCGCGCGAGGCCGCCCTCGCGCACCGCGCGCTCCGTCACGAGGAGCGTCGGGAACAGGAGCGCGAGGAACATCGGCTCCGAGAGCGGCGGGTTCACGAGCGTCAGCAGCGGCACGGCCACCGCCCCCGCGACGGCGACGCCGAGCGCGGCCCACGCGGGAAGCCCCCCGAGCCGGCGCGCGGCGACCACGCACCCCGCGGCCGCCATGCCGTGCATCGCCGGCATCAGCAGCTTGATCCCCGCGATCGCGGCGGGGAGGTCGCCGCCCACCTTCCACACGCCGGCGAGCACCAGCGGCCAGAGCGGCGGGTAGTGCAGCGCCGGGAGGTCGCCGGGCACGTGCTGGTAGGTGAGCCCCCGCCCCTCCGCGATCGCCTGCGCGAGCAGCACGTAGAGCCCATCGTCGAAGAACACGCCGATGAGGTCGTTGGACTGCGTGGCGACCGCGGCCGCGACCGCGACGAGGGCCGCGACCCACGGCGCACGACGTCCGAGCGCCGCGTCACCCAGGGCCCGCCCGACCCAACCCCGGACCGTCGTCGATGCCGTCACGCCTCGACCCCGTACCTCGCGAGCTTCCGGTGCAGCGTGGACGGGTCGATCCCCAGCACCTCGGCGGCGCGCGTCTTGTTCCCCCCCTCCGCCTGCAGCACGAACTGGATGTACGCCCGCTCGATGGTCTCGAGTGTGGGATTCGGCGTCGCGCGCTCGGCCACCAGCGGTTCGCTCTGCCGCTCGGTCACGCGCTCGGGGAGCGCGCCCACGCCGATCGTCGCGCCGGGGGAGAGGATCACGGCGCGCTCGAGCGCGTTCTCCAGCTCGCGCACGTTGCCCGGCCACTGGTACGACTGCAGCGCCTCGGCCGCATCGTCGCCCAGGCGCTTCGGCGCTTCGCCCCGCTGCTCGCCGGCGCGCTGCAGGAAGCTCTCGGCCAGCAGCAGGATGTCGTCGCGGCGCTCGCGCAGCGGCGGCAGGTGCAGCGCGATCACGTTGAGCCGGTAGTAGAGGTCCCGCCGGAAGCTCCCGCGCTTGATCTCCTCCTCCAGGTCGCGGTTCGTCGCCGCGATGAGCCGCGTGTCGATCGGCTGCGCGTCGGTGGCGCCGACGGGGATCACCTCGCGGTGCTGCAGCACGCGGAGGAGCTTCACCTGCGTCGCCGGCGTCGTCTCGCCGATCTCGTCGAGGAAGAAGGTGCCGCCGGCCGCGGCGGTGAAGAGCCCCTGCTTGTCCTTCACGGCGCCGGTGAACGCGCCCTTCACGTGGCCGAAGAGCTCGCTCTCGAGCAACCCCTCGGGGAGCGCGCCGCAGTTGATCGACTGGAAGGCGGCGTCGGCGCGGCCCGAGAGGTCGTGGATGTATCGCGCCACCACCTCCTTGCCCGTCCCCGATTCGCCCGTGATGAGCACCGTGCTCTCCGTCGGCGCCACCGCCTCGGCGAGCCGCAGCACCTCGAGCCACGCCCGGTTGTTCCCCACCGGCGCGCCCGTGCCGCGCCGCTCGCGCTTGCGGATCTCGCGCTTGAGCGACGTGTTCTCCACGCGCAGCTGCCGGTGCTCGGCGGCGCGCCGCAGGATCGCCACGAGTTCGTCGTTCCGGAACGGCTTCTGGATGTAGTAGAAGGCCCCCGCGTTCACCGCCTGCATGGCGGTCTGCAGCGTGGCCTGCGCCGTCATCAGGATCACCGGCACGTCCGGGTCGTGCGCCTTGGCCGCCGCGAGCACCTCGACGCCGGTCACCCCCGGCATCCGCACGTCGGTGAGCACGATGTCGGGGGAGAGTTGCGGGATCCGCTCGAGTGCGGCCTTGCCGCCCTGCGCCGTGTGCGGCGCGAAGCCCTCGGCGCGGAGCAGGATCTCGAGCGTCTGCAGGATGCCGGACTCGTCGTCGACGACGAGCACGGTCGGGGGGGCGGCGCGGTCCGTCACGGAGCGGTCCCGGGAGAGTGGTCGGTGGGGAGGAGGATCGTGAAGCAGGTGCCGGTGGCGGCGGTGTCCACCAGGATGACGCCGCGGTGCGCCTCGATGGCGCGGTGCACCATCGCGAGGCCGAGGCCGCTGCCGCCGGACTTCGTCGTCGCGAACGGCTCGAAGAGCCGGTCGGCGATCTCGGGCGGGATGCCCGGCCCCTGGTCGCGCACCTCGATCGCGTGCACGGTCCCGCGGAAGGGCAGCCCCACCGGCAGCTCGGCGCGCGTGCGCGTGCGCAGGCGCACCCGCACCACGCCCGGCGCGGTGGACGCCTGGAACGCGTTGAGGATCAGGTTGAAGAGCGCGCGATGCAGCAGGTCCTCGTCGGCCTCGAGCACCACGGGCGCGTCGGGCAGGTCGAGCTCCAGCCCGGCCTGCTCGCCGCGGTCGGGATGCGTGCCCGCCAGCGTCGCCGCGCCCTGCACCACCGCGCGCAGGTCCAGCGACTCCCGGCGCGTCACCTGCGCGCGCGCGAAGTCCAGGAACTCCGTGAGCAGCCGCGAGAGCCGGTCCGACTCGCGCACGATCAGCGCGCCGAGCGTCCGCTCGTCCGCCGAGGCGCCCGGACGCTGCGCCATCTGCTCGACCGCGCTCCGGATGCTCGCGAGCGGGTTCTTGATCTCGTGGGCGAGCGAGGCCCCGAGCTCGGCGACCGCCTCGAGCCGCTGCGCCCGGAGGTTCACCGCCTCGAGCCGCTTCTGGTCCGAGATGTCCTGGAAGATGGCCGTCGTGGCGCGCCCCTCGGCGCGCAGGTCGCCGCTCACCGAGGTCGTGGTGATCCCGACCGGCACCGCGGTGCCGTTCCGGATCAGCACGCCCTCCTGCCGCGACGTGACCATCCCGCCGGCGATGTGCGAGGTGAGGGCGTCCACCACCCCGGGACTCGCGGCGCGGAGCCGCTCGAGGACCGGGGCGCCCACCGCCTGGTCGAGCGGCGTCCCGAGGAGGGCGGACGCGGCGGGGTTGGCGTAGAGCAGGCGCCCCGCGTCGTCCACCGTGAGGATGCCCGCCCGGATGTTCGCGAGGATGTCGGCGGCGCGCAGCTGCATCCGCGCCAGCTCCGCCTGCAGCCGCTGCCGCCCCTCCCCGGCCTCCTGCAGCCGCGCCGCGATGTACCCCGTCCCCACCGCCACGAAGGTGAAGATCACCAGCTGCAGCACGAGGAAGGGCGAGAGGTCGCCGCCGCTCACGAGGAACGCATCGCCCACGAAGAGCACCGACCCCAGCATCGCGAGCAGCAGCGAGCTGCCGATCGGCAGCAGGAGCGCCGCGGCCGCCATCACCAGGATGTAGAGCGCCGCGAACTGCGACTCGGCCCCGCCCGTCAGGTGCACGATCGAGGTGATGAGCACGAGGTCGTGCACCAGCTGCACGTACAGGAACCCCTCGCCCGGCGTCCGGCGGTTAACTTCCGTCCGCACGAACGAGATCGCGGTCAACGCCATCGAGGTCACGAACAGCGTGGCCGCGACGAACGTGCTGATGGGATCGGAGAAGAGCGAGAGCAGGAGCGTCGCCAGGAAGCTCGTCGTCGCCATCGTCACGCGCGACGCATAGATCCAGCGCAGCAACCGGCGCGGATCGAGCACCATCTGGTACGGGTCGTCGCCCCCTGCGTGCAGCAGCGCCAAGTCGGTCTCCGGTGTTGCAATCCGCAACTATCCAAGAGAGACGAACGCCATGGCGATTTGCAACGCCGGATGGAGCACCCTGTGACGGCCGAGGCCGACTGGACCGATGACGGACGCCTCCGGGTCAACGCCCGGGTCGCGATCCCCGCCGCGGAACTCGAGATCCGCGCCACCCGCGCCGGCGGGCCGGGCGGGCAGCACGTGAACACATCCTCCACGCGCGTGGAGGTCACCTGGCGCGCGGCGACGACGGCGGCACTCGGCGACGCCGACCGCGCGCGGCTCCTCGAGCGGCTCGCCTCCCGGCTCGATTCCGTGGGGACGCTGCGGGTGGTGGCCGCCGACACGCGGAGCCAGGCGCAGAACCGCGCGCTCGCGCTGGAGCGCCTCGCGGCGCTGGTCCGTCAGGCGCTGGTGGTGCCGAAGGTGCGGCGCCCCACCAAGCCGACGCGCGCCGCCAAGGAGCGGCGGCTCACCGAGAAGAAGCGGCGCGGCGAGCGGAAGCGGGACCGGCGGCGCACCGACGACTGACCCGCACGCGCACCGCCGCCTCGAACGCGGGGGCGCGCCGCGCGGTCACTTCGGCTGCGGCTTCCGCGGCGTGAACGTCACCCCGATGACGATCGTGAGCAGGTCCGCCCGGGTCGTGCGCGGGGTCAGCACGATGTTCCCGGCGCCGTCCTCGGTGATGTCGCCTTCGGTCAGGTAGCGCACGCGCTCCCCGTTCCACGTGTAGCGCGCCCCGAGGTCCATCCGCACCGACCCCGTCTTCCCCACCGGGACGTAGAGCCCCGCGAACGCGTTCCGCGCGAAGACCCAGTCGCTCGAGTTCGTCGAGGACGCGAACGGCTGGTCCGAGCTGTTCGACCCGCTCACGCTGCTCGACGTGGTGAAGGCGGAGAAGCCGATCGAGCCGCCGAGATACGGGGTCACGGATGCCCCCGGCATGCCGAGCTGTGCGCCGAGCCCGCCGTTGAAGATCGAGTTGGTCGTCGTCACGTCGACGTTGATCAGCCCGAGCGCACCGCCCCCGAGCGGGACGCGGCGCGTGTCCGAGCCGTAGACCATGAACCCGAGGTCGGTCCGGATCGCGAAGGCGCCGCTCAGCCGGAACAGGAGCCCGCCGGCGAGGCCACCGGCCACATCGACGTTCTCGGCGAACGCGCCCTGCGGGATGCCGGCGTTGAGCCCCACGGGGATGGCCACCCCCTGCGCTTCGATGGTGCCCGCCGACAGCAGCAGGGCGGCGGAGAGGACGGCGGCGGAGCAGGTCAGGCGCATGGGGCGGACCACGGATGGGGGTGAAGCCGGTTCTACCGCGACGACCGCGGCCGGGTTTCGTCTGCGAGAATCTGGGGGCGCCCCAGCGCCACCGCGAGCGCCCCGAGCGACGCCGCGCGCCGGCCCGCCAGCTGCGCCACGCGCAGGCGCTCGTCGAGCACGGCACGCTCCCGGAGGTTCACGAACAGCAGCGAACTCTCGCCGATCTCGAACCGCCGCTGCTCGGCCGCCAGCAGCGCCTCGCTCGCGGCGAGGACGCGCTGCTGCCCGTCCCGCTGCGCCTCGACGGCGCGCAGCTCCGTCACCGCGCGCTCCACGGCCAGCGCCACCTCGCGCTCGACCTTGTCACGCTCGGTCGCGAGCTGGCCCGCACGCGCCTCGGCGGCGCGCAGCCGCCCGAGCTCGCGCCGCGCGAAGAGCGGGATCCGGACCGAGCCGCTCACCTTGCTGTCGTCGTCGAGCGCCGCCGGCGACGGCAGCCCGCCGAGCGACCGCCCCGCGGCCAGCGCGCTGATCTCCGCGCTCGCCGAGGGCAGCACCTGCACGAGCGCGAGGCGCCGCGCCGCCTCGGCCTGGAGCCAGCGCGCGCGCGCCTGCTGCGTCTGCGGGTGCGCGCGCGCCATCCGCGCGATCGCCTCCGGGGACGCCGATGCCTCCTGCGCCGCCGCCTCGACCGTCGCGCCGAGCGCGGCGACCTCCCCGGCCGCAGGCACCGTGCCCTCCGGCAGCGGGACGGGGGTCCCGCGCTCGTCCCACAGGAGCGCCGCCACCGCGAGGCGCGCCGCCGTCGCCGCCGCGCGCGCATCCGCCTCGGCGAGCACGCGCCGCTCCCACTCGGCGCGCGCCTCCAGGCTGTCGATCGGTGCCGCGTCGCCGGCCGCGACCCGTGCGCGCACCGCGTCGAGGCGGAACCGCGCCAGCGCGATCCCCTCGCGCGCGATGCGCAACCGCGCCTCGGCGTCATACCAGGTGCCCCACTCGCGCGCCGCCTGCTGCAGCAGCCGCGCGAGCGCCGCGTCGTACTCCGCCTCGGCCGCGTCCGCGGCGAGCTCCGCCTGGCGCAGCGCGGTGCGCCGTTCATCGGCGATGAGGCGGGGCCCGATCGGCAGGCTCACGCCCGCCGACAGCAGGCCCGCGCCGGGTGTGGCCCGCTCCGGATTGATGATCGCGCCGGCCGCCCGCTCCCATCCGAGCTTGAGGTCCACGCCCCACGGCGTCGGGACCACGAGGCGGGTGTCGATCTCGTCGTAGTAGCCGATCCCCTTGAACCGCTTGAAGTCCCACGTCGCGGAGACGTACGGGTCGAAGCCCCCGCGCGCCGCGCGCAGGTCGGCCTCGACCTGCCGCCGCGCGAGCGCCGCCTGGCGCGCGGCCGGATGGTGGGCGCGCACCTGCGCCAGCACCTCGGCGAGCGAGAGCGAGTCCGCGGAGACGGCCGCCCAGACCAGCGCGACGGCCGCGATCACGGCTTCGCCTCCTTCGCGGCCGCCTCCCTCGACGGGGCCGCGTTCGGCGAGGCGGTGGGCGGGAAGCCGTTCATCAGGCGCCAGAGCTCGAAGCCGACGCTCACGCGCCGCAGCAGCGCCCACCCGCGCGCGCCGGAGCCCAGGCGGAGTTCGCGCGGCCACGCCTCGTCGGCGGAGTCGGCCTGCACGAGCACGCGGTACGTCCCGTCCGGCTGCGCGAACTGGTCGATCACCGCGACGCGCCCGCCGAACGTGCCCACGGCGACGCTCGGCCACCCGCTGAACTGCACCGCCGGCCACCCCGCGAACTCCAGCCGCACCGCGTCCCCCGGGGCGAGGAGCGGCACGTCGCGCGCCGTGACGCGCAGCGCGACGGCGAGCGCCGGGTCCGTGGGCTGCACGGTGGCGATCGCCTCGCCGTCCTTCACGATCTCGCCCGTCCCCGCGCGCAGCGCGCGCACGAGGATGCCGTCGCGCGGCGCGCGCACGACCAGCAGGTCGCGGCGCTGCTCCAGGTTCTCGCGCCCGGTCGCGAGCTTCGCCACCTCGGCCTCGCCCTCCGCCACCTCGGCGAGCGTGGCGCTCCGGTCGGCGTCGACCTTCGCGAGCTTCTCCGCGTACTCGGCCTCCACGCCCGCGCGCTCCGCGCGCGCGGAGTTCAGGCCCGCCGCGACCTCGAGCGCGAGCGCGGCCGCGCGCTGCGCGCGCTGGCGCGCCTGCTCCAGCTCCGCGCGCGAGCGGAGCCCGTCGGCGAACAGCGCCTCCGCGCGCGTCGCCTGCACCTGCGCGATCGAGTCCTCGAGCTGCGCGGCGCGCAGCGACGCCTCGAGCTGCGCGATCCGGTTGTCCGCCTTCAGCCGCGCGAACCCGCCGGCGCTGTCGAGCGCGGCCCGCTGGCGGGCGAGCGCGTCGGCCTTGGCCGCCTTGCCCGCCACGGCGGCCCGCTTCTGCGCGAGCTGCGTCCCGGCCCGCTCCAGCGTGCGCGGATCGAGGTAGCTCTCCTTCACCTCCGCGAGCGCGACGATCGGGTCGCCGGCGCGCACGGCCGCGCCCTCCTCCGCGTACCACGCGAGGATCCGGCCGCCCACCGCGGCCACCGCCTGCTGCGGCCGCTCGTCGGGACGCAGCGCGGTCACCTCGCCCATCGCCTGCACGTTCTGCTGCCAGGGGAGGAAGAGCACCACGACGAGCAGCACGAGGATGCTCACCACCCAGCGCCCGAGCGACCGGAACGACGCCTGGCGCCGCAGCACCTTCACCGAGTCGAGGGTGTCGGGCGCCTCGAGCAGGAGGTCGGGGCCGGCGGGCATCAGGCGGCGCTCCGCGTCACGGGGAACAGCGCCGTCACGAGCGGGTCGCGCGCGAGCGTGCTCCAGTGCCCCTCGGCGTGCAGCGCGCCGTCCTGCAGCACGAGCACCCGGTCGACCGCCTCGAGCAGCGCCCGCGTGTGCGACACCACGAGCAGCGTCCACGGGGCGTCGCGGTCGGTGAGCACCGCGATGAGCTCGCGCTGCGCGGCCGGCTCCACCGTGGCGAGGACCTCGTCCACGAGCAGCAGCCGTGGCCGCGCGACGATCGCGCGCGCGATGAGCAGCCGCACGCGCAGCGTCGACGGCAGCCCGCGCGCGTCGGTCGCGATCACCGTCCGGAGCCCCTGCGGCATCGCCTGCACCGCCTCCGCCGCCCCCACGGCCACGAGCGCCGCGAGCGCCTCGTGCGGGCCGATCCCGCGCCGCCCGAGCGTGATGTTCTCCTCGATCGTCCCCTCGAACAGCTCCGACTCGTCGCGCACGAAGCCGATGCGGTCCCGCATCGAGGCCGGATCGAGGTCGCGGAGCGTGATGCCGTCGAGCGTCACCGTCCCCGAGAAGCCGGGCAGCACCGACGCGAGCACGCCGAGCAGCGTGCTCTCGCCCGAGCCGTCGGGCCCGGTGATCGCCACGCGCTCGCCCGGCGCCACGCGGAACGTGAGGGCGGAGAGCGCCGGCCGCTCCGCGGCCGGGTACTGGTAGTGGAGGCCCGTCGCCGCGATCGCGATGCCGCACCCGGGTTCGGGGAGCGCCAGCCCGTCGGTGCGCTCCAGCGGCAGGTCCGTCACGCCGCCCAGCTTGTACACCGACGTGAGCACGTCGTAGACCTCGGCGAGCGAGTTCACCAGCTTCTCGATCCCGGCGAGCACGGTCACGATCACGAGTTCCGCCGCCACGAACTGGCCGAGCGTGATCTGCCGGTCGATCACGAGCACGCTCCCCAGCACCAGCAGCGCGCCGGTGACGAGCGTCTTGAACCCGATCGCGGCCATCGCCTGCACCACGAGCACGTTGAAGTGCCGCTGCCGGTAGCGCAGGTAGCCGCTCACGTGCCCGTCCATGCGCTCGAGCGCCGGCGTCGCGCGCCCCGCCGACTTGAACGTGTGCACGGCCCGCGCCACCTCCTCGAGCCAGTGCACCGCCCGGTACTTGTACGTGCTCTCGGCCAGGCTCGTCTCGAGCCCGCGCGGGCCCGTGATGCGGAGGATCAGCGCGAAGGTCACCACCAGCGCGAGCCCGAAGAGCGTGAAGTACGGGTGGTAGAAGGTCAGCAGCAGCAGGCCGAAGATGACCTGCAGCAGCGCCGTGGTCGTGTTCGTGAGCAGCTTGCCGAGGCTCTTCTGGATGGTGACCACCTCGAAGAACCGGTTCATCCGCTCGGCGAGGTCCTCCCGCCAGGCCGCCTCCACGTTCAGGCGCGGCACGCGGATCGAGAACTCGAGCGCGATCCGCGCGAAGATCCGCTGCTGGATCCGCTCGACCGCCGCGAGCTGCAGGATCTGCAGCACCCCGGACGCCAGGGTGCCCGCGACCACGAACGCGATCAGCAGCACCACCGGCTGCAGCAGGAGCCCGCCCGACACGAGCCCGATGATCGCCTGCACGCCCAGCGGGAGCGTGAGCGAGAAGAGGCCGACGAGGGTCGCGTAGGCGTACACGAGCCCGATGTTCCCCTTCTCCGCGAGCAGCAGGGCGCCGAGCCGCTCGACTGGCGTGCGGTGCACGCCATGCGCCTCGTCGACGCCCGGCATGTCCGCCGCCACCTGCATCACCGGGAAGAGCACCGCGGCGAATCCCTTCGCGCCCGCCAGGCGTTCGAGCGCACCCGCCACCGGCACGCGCTCGGGCGCGGCGAGGCGCCCGTCGTGCACCCGGCGCCAGGTGAGGTCCCGCTCGCCGAGCGCGTCGACGATCGCCACGCGCACCGATCCGTCGGGCGCATCGGCGACGAGGACCAACGGCGGCGCCGCGCCCTGCAGCAGCCGCCCCCACTCCTCCGCGTTCGCCGAGCGGCGCACATAGGAGAGCCCCACCCGGCGCCCGGCCTCGACGATCGCGTCGACGGTGCCGGCGGCGTCACGGGCGCTCAGCGTGAGGCGACGGAGCTCAGTCTTCCAATCGGGGACCCGCTCGGTGCTCCCGAGCCGGGCGAGGCACTGTTCCGTGATGGCGATCGAGAGTTCGGACGTCATGGCGGACAGGAGATGGACGGATTAGGAGACAAAAGTATTCGACTATTGGATCGTTCCAGAGTCCCGGGGCCGCGCACCGTGGACGGGTGACTTCGGGTCCGATTGTTGTCCAATTACCTCGCGTCTGGCGGAAGATGGGTGGCTCGAACGCGGGACGGGCGGTCGCTCAGGCGACCGCCCGTCCCGGACCTCCGAGGGGGGTCGCGCTTACGGCTTCTTGGACCCCTTGGCGTGGTCGGCGCCGTGGCCGGCGCCGTGCTGCATGCCCTCGGGCTTCGCGCCGTCCGGCTTGCCCTTCGCCTCCTCGGCGTGGTGCGCCTTCATGTTCTCCATGAAGACCTTCTTCTGCTCGGGCGTGAGGAGCGCCAGGAACTCGGCGTGCTCGGCGTCCATGTGCTTCTGGAGCTCGATCTTGAGCGCCGGGGCGTTGGGGTCGGCGGCGTCCTTCTTCAGCGCGTCCATCGCCTTGTGGTGCTTCGCCTTGATCGCGGTGACCTGCTTCACCTGCTCCTCGGTGAGCGAGATCCCCTTGAAGTGCTGGGTGAGCTCGGAGTCGAGCGTCGGCTTGGCGGCGTGCTGGTCGTGCGCCTGCGCCCGCGCGCCGGCGACGGGCGCGGCGAGGGCGAGGAGGAGGGCGTAGCGGAGGAATCGGACGGACATCGAGGGACCTCGTGGGTGGGTGGAGAGGGGACTGCTGCGGGTGATGCGCCGGCTCAGGGGGACTTTACCAGCGCGCGGACCGACTCGGGGGGCGCGACCGCCGCCTCATCGAGCGTGTCGAACTCGATGGCGGTGATCGTGATCACGGCGCGGAACCCCGGATTCCGCTGCTCGATGCGCGTCGCGACGGTCAACCCGCCGAACGTGCGGTAGTCGCCGTACAGCGAGGTGGTGCGCACGCGCCCCTGCGGCGTGCCGACGCTCGTCTCGCCCCCGATGGTGAGCCCGCTCGTCGCATCGAAGTACTCGACGAGCGTGTCGCCGCTCGCGCGCACCATCCGCACGCGGTGCGCGCGCGCGCCGTTGAACTCGGTGAGGTCGACGGTCTCGACCGACGTGAAGCGTGAGTAGTCGTGCAGGTCGCCGAAGAAATCCGCCTGGTCGGCGAGCTGGCGCGCCGGCTCGCCGTCGAGGATCATGGCTCCGGTCCCGGGCTGCACCGCCCAGGCCGTCGTCCCGTCGAAGCCGGTGAGGATCTCGCCCAACGGTCCGAGCGTCGACCGGTAGAGGTACTTGTTCGGCCGCAGCTTGAGGATCTCCATCGGCGCCTCGATCCCCGCCTCCGGGATCGTGAACGACCCGGTGAGCTTCATGGACCGGTGCCCCTCGAGCACCGCGCGCCCCCCGACGAGGGAATCGTGCCGAGCCGCGAGCAGGTGCGGGCTGGGCAGGCCCTGCGCCTCGGCAGCCACCGGGGGGAGGGCGGCGACCGACGCGCACAGCAGGAGCATCGCGCCGAACGCGACGTCGGCGCGCAAGGGACGGCGGTCGGCGCCGGTGATGATCGGACGCGGGAGTTGCGAGGACGCTGGCACGACGGGATGAGCGACGAGGAACGGCTTGCGCCGGAGGCGCGCGCCTCAAGATACCTCGGCGGGGGGCCGCACGTTCCGCCGGCGGGCGCCCGACCGACACCTGGCGCGCGCGGACCGCGCGCTGACCGCCCCGCGACCACCCCGCGACCGCGCTTCACCCGGACGGCGCCGACCGCGCGCCGACGGCTACTTCGGCGGCGCCGGCAGCCCCGCCTGCAGCGCGAGCGCCACCCGCTCCTGGTTCGTCTCGGAGCCACCGGTCACCACGGCCGCGAGGTTGTTCTGCACCAGGAACGCCATCGGCGCGGCGAACGGGGCAACGCGCCCCGCGGGGGCGCCGGTGGAGGGATCGAGCCCGTCCGTCACCGCGCGGCGCGCGGTCGAGTCCGCGTAGACCCAGGCCCAGACCTCCCCTCCGCCGGCAGCGAAGACCACGGGCGTGACGCGCATCCACTCGGGTCCAGCCCCTGCCCCCTCGAGCGGCCGCGGCGCGACCCCCGCGCGGACGAGTCGCTCCAGCACGTGCTCCGCGCTCCAGAGGCCGGTGGCCGGCAGCGCCGCGACCTGCGTCGCCGTCGTCTCCGCCTTCGCGATCGCCGCGCGCTCGGCCTGCGCGCGCTCCTCGCGCGCCGCCTCACCGCCGCAGGCCGCCACGGTCAGTGGGAGCAGCGCCAGCCAGGCCACCCCGCGTGCCCCCGCGCGCCGCCCGTGGCCGTCGCGCCACCCCTCATCCCTGGTCATTAGCTTCTCCCCATGCCTCGTGACGCCACCGAACGCGCGCCCAGCACCGAGCCGGTGCGGCTGGACAAGTGGCTGTGGGCGGCGCGCTTCTTCAAGACGCGGTCCCTCGCGACCGACGCCGTGGACGGAGGGAAGGTGCAGGTGAACGGCGACCGCGCCAAGCCCGCCAAGACGGTCCGCCCCGGGGACGAGATCCGCATCCGGCTGGGGCCCTACGAGCACATCGTGATCGTGCACGGAACGGGCGAACGGCGCGGGCCCGCGGCGGAGGCCGCACGGCTGTACGAGGAGACCGAGGCCTCGCGCGCCGCCCGGGAGAAGCTGCACTGGCAGCTCACCGCCGCGGCGCCGGCCATGGACCCCGAGCGCGGGCGGCCGACCAAGCGCGACCGGCGCGACCTGGAGCGGTTCCGCAACCGCTGATCACCCCGCGAGGCGCGCGAGCGTCTCGTCGTCGAGCCGGTGCCCGCCGGCGAATCGCTCGAAGCCGAACGCCAGGCCGGCCGCCTCGAGCCTGGCCCGTTCCACGGCGACCCGCTCGGCGGGAACGAAGCGGTCGCGGTCCCCCACGACGAGCGTGCACCGGGTGCGCGCGAGTACCGACCCGGGCCCGATCTCGATCTCCGGCGCGAACCCGGCGCCCCAGCAGATGAGGTGCGCCACGCCCGGATCGCGCGCGGCCACCCACCGCGAGGCGGCAGCCGCCCCCTGCGAGAAGCCCAGCACCACGACCATTCCGTCGGCCCTCAGGACGGGGCGATACGCGGTTAGCACCCGGTCGAGCCACGCCTGCTGGTCGGCGATCTCCGCCAGCCGATCCTCGCGCGTCATCCACGACGCCCCGACGCGCGCCTCGGCGTGCCGATCGGTCGCGGCCGAGGCGTCGTAGAAGCGCGAGAGCGCCTCCGGAGCCACGATCGTCCGCCCGCCGTCGTCGAGGACGCGGCACCGCTGCACGAAGTCGGCGGCCAGCTCTCCGTACCCATGCAGCACGATCCACAGCGCGCGCGCGGTGCCGGGTGCCGAGGCGCCCAGCGCCGCGACCCGGCCGGTGCGGCGGGTCTCCAGGTGCTCCACGCGGAACGAGGCTGCCTCCGACATCGTTCTAACCAAGCGAGTCGCCACGCGCCCGGCCAGTGGCGGGCAGCACGCGGGCCCCATTAGGATTCGTCCCGAACCCGACACACACGGAGCGGTACCGATGGCGACCAGCAACAGCGAGCCGTACGACCCGAACAAGCTTGGCTGGGGTTTCGCGGCCGTGATCATCGTTCTCGCGATCGTCGCGAACGTGACGGCGTACAGCATCCATAAGGCGACGTACCTGAAGCCCGACAAGCCGGCAGCGGCCGAAGCGGCGGGGCACTGACGCAGAGGTAGAGGTAGAGGCAGAAGGCAGAAGGCAGAAGGCAGAAGGCAGAAGGCGGCTTCACGGCGAGGAGCGCTGGCCGGAGCGACGAAGCGGGGGACGCTCCCATATGGGATCGTCCCCCGCCTGATTCTCCCGCTGACGGCGTTCTGCCTACCGCCTACTGCCTTCTGCCTTCTTCACCGTTCAGTTCTTGTGCCTGAACGTGATGCGCCCCCGGCTCAGGTCGTACGGCGACACCTCGACCGAGACCCGGTCACCCTGCAGCACGCGAATGCGGAACCGGCGCATCTTGCCCGCCATGGTGGCGAGGACGTCGTGCCCGTTGGAGAGATGCACGCGGAAGGTCGCGCTTGGAAGCACCTCGGTGACGGTCCCTTCGAGTTCGATCGCTTCTTCTTTGGCCATACGGTCCGGTGGAGGAGAACGAAGAAAGCTATTGCCCCGGGCGGGGTTACGGCAGGGGGCGGGGGGCGTCGCATCGCGGTGACCCGGCCTCGGCGGCCTGCAGCACG
>CAZPJF010000045.1:0-14335 GCA_964586095.1 uncultured Gemmatimonas sp.
AAGCCGCGGCGCTTGGCGAGGCTGACGAGGGTGTCGAGGACGTCGGGGCGCATGGGGCCGGAAAGGGGTGGTGAACGCCCCGAAATCTAACGCCGGGGGTCCCTCGGCAGAGGGCGCGGCGGCCACGGTGCCACGCCGCCGGCGCGGCGTCCGCACGGCCGAGATCAGCCCGGTCGCTCGAGCGCCCGTGCGATCAGCCCGCCATGCCCCCGCCCGTTCTCGATGAACACCTTGTTCGCGTCGAACCCGCTCGCGAGGACCCCCGCGATGAACACCCCGGGCACGTTGGTCTCCATCGTCATCCCGTCGTGCCGCGGGACCCCCGTCGCCGCGTCGACCTCCACCCCGAGCGCGACGAGCAGCTCCGAACTCGGCGTGAACCCCGTCATCAGGTAGACGTGCTGCGCCGGGAGGATCCCGGGCCCGTCGGCCCCCTCGAGGTGCACCCGCCCGGCCTCGATCGCGGTCACGCGCGTGTTCCAGCGGACGCCGATCCGGCCCTCCTGGATCCGGTTCTGCAGGTCGGGGAGCACCCACGGCTTGATGTTCTTGTCGAACGTCGGCCCGAAGTGCACGAGCGTGACCTTCGCGCCATGACGCCAGAGGTCGAGCGCCGCCTCGGCGGCCGAGTTGCCGCCCCCCACCACGATCGCGTCGCGCTGGAAGGCCTCGTGGCCCTCGCGGTAGAGGTGCGAGACGTGCGGCAGGTCCTCCCCCGGCACGCCGAGCGGGTTGGGCGTGCCGAAGTAGCCCGTCGCGACGACCACCGCGCGCGCGAGCGTCTCGACCACGTCGCCGCCGCGCGGCCGCGAGTGCACGACGAAGTCGCTGCGGCGCCGCCAGACCTGCACCACCGGTTCGTACTGGTGGACGTCGAGCCCCAGCGTCTCCACCACGCCGCGATAGTAGGCGAGCGCATCGCGCCGCGTCGGCTTCTCCTGCGCCGTGAGGAACGGGACGCCGCCGATCGCGATCCGCTCGGCCGTGGAGAAGAAGGTCATGTAGATCGGGTACGCCGCGATCGAGCTGACCAGGCAGCCGCGGTCGAAGACGACCGACGCGATCCCGACCTCCTTGAGCGCCGCCGCCACCGCCAGGCCGCAGGGGCCTGCGCCGATGACCGCCACCGGCAGCGACGCGTCGGACCCGCCCACCGACCCCACGAGCCCGGGCCGCGCCTTGGAGGCGGTGCCGCGCCGTCGCGACCGCCCGCCCCCCGTGCCGCTCACGCCTACAGGCCGATGATCTGGTCGCGGCGCGTCCCCACGCTCACGTACTGCGCCGGGCACTCCACCAGTTCGACCATCCGGTCCAGGTACGCCCGGGCCTGCCTCGGCAGCGCGTCCAGCGACCGCGCGTCGGCGGTCGACGTCTTCCAGCCGTCGAACCACTCGTACACCGGCTCCACGCCGACGAGGTCGGCGATGTCGCCCGGGAACTCCGTGACCAGCTCGCCGTCGATGCGGTAGCCGGTGCAGAGCCCGATCCGGTCGAGCGTGTCAAGCACGTCGAGCTTGGTGATCGCGAGCCCGGTGAGCCCGTTCACGCGCACCGCGTAGCGCACCACCAGCGCATCGAACCAGCCGCAGCGGCGCGGGCGCCCGGTGGTCGCGCCGAACTCGTTGCCGAGCTGCCGCACATGCTCGCCCATCACCTCGTCGAACTCCGTGGGGAGCGGCCCGCCCCCGACGCGCGTCGTGTACGCCTTCACCACGCCGAGCGCCGCATCGATCGTCCGCGGCCCGATGCCCACGCCGATCGCGGCGCCCCCGGCGGTCGTGCTCGAGGAGGTCACGAACGGATAGGTGCCGTGGTCGATGTCGAGCAGCGAGCCCTGCGCGCCCTCGAGCAGGATCGCCGCCCCCTGCCTCTGCGCCTTGTGCACCGCGAGCCCCACGTCCTCCGCGATCGAGAGCAGGCGCGGCGCGAGCCGCTCCAGCGTCGCGAGCGTGAACTCGGCGGCGGCCCGCTTGGTCGAACCGAAGCCCGCGAGGATGTGGTTCGCGTGGTCCGTCCCCCGCTCGACGAGCTGGCGGAGGCGCGCCGGGTGGCGCAGGTCCAGCACGCGGATCCCGCGCCGCGCGACCTTGTCCTCGTACGCCGGCCCGATCCCCCGCCCCGTGGTGCCGATCGCCTTGCTCGCCGCGCTCTCCTTGTCGACGAGCTTGTGGTAGGGCATCACGAGATGCGCGCGGTCGCTCAGGTAGAGCCGGCCGTTCACGTCCACCCCGTTCGCCACCAGCGCATCGACCTCCTCGAAGACGCTCTCGGCATCGAGGACCACGCCGTTCCCGATCGCGCAGCGCACCCCGGGGTGCAGGATCCCGCTCGGCACCTGGTGCAGCACCGTCGACTCGTCCCCGACGTGCACCGTATGGCCCGCGTTCGCCCCGCCCTGGTAGCGCACGACCCAATCGGCGCGCTCGGCGAGCACGTCCACCAGCTTGCCCTTCCCCTCGTCACCCCACTGCGCACCCACGATGACGATGGTGCGGGTCTTCGAATCGAACATCGGCCGGTCCTGGTATGTGTTCCTGCCGCCCACTGCCGTCTGCCTTCTGCCGTCTGCCGTGTGCCTCCTGCCCCACGGCACAAAAAAACGCCCCGGCGGTCGGGGCGTTGGAATAATCTACGCATAGGTCGGAGAGCGGGCAACGCGCCCGCGGTCCGCCGTGTCAGACCAGCCGATGCCTCTTCCTCCCCTCGTACCCGCCCTCCTCCTCCTGTGCGCGCAGGGGCCGGCGCGCCCGCCGGCCGAGCCGGACCTGCCCGGACTCACGCGCGCCGTCGCCCGTGCACGCGAGTCCCTTCGCGACCTCCCCGCCCTCTGGGGCATCGACGCGCGGGACGTCGAGTGGATCCTCACCGACGGGACGACGCACGTCGCCTCCCGCCGCGAGGCCGGCCGCGACACCCTCGCGCCCATCGCGCTCCCCGCCGGCACCACGATCGCGAACACCTCGGTGACCGTCGACGGGCGCCGCTGGGCGATGGTCGTGCTCGACCTCGCGCGCGCCGAGCGGGCGACGGTGCGCCTCCTCGTCCACGAGGCGATGCACACGTTCCAGCCCGAGCAGCTCCCCTCGCCCGAGGCGACGGAGGCCGGCGAGGGGGGTGACCTCCTCGACGGCGCCGAGGGACGCACCTGGCTCTTCCTCGAGCTGCGGGCGCTGGGCACCGCGCTCACCACCCAGGGCGACGCGCGGCGCGCCGCCGCGCGCGACGCCCTGCTCTTCCGCGCGCGCCGCGACTCGATCGCCCACCCCACGGAGCGCGAGCGCCTCGACGCGCTCGACCTCAAGGAGGGGATCCCCGAGTACACGGGCTGGCGGCTGGCCGATGCCACCGACTCGGCGCTCGCGGAGCGGCTGCGCGGAGCGGACACCGTGGGCGTGAGTTGGGTGCGCGCGGTGGGCTACTGGACGGGTCCGGCCTACGGGTTCCTGCTCGACCAGCTCGCGGGGAGCGCCTGGCGCGACGCCCAGCGGCAGGGCGCCCGGCTCCCGACGATCCTCGCCACGGTCCTCGGCTCCACCCCGGTCGCGCTCGACCTGCAGGTCCGCGCGCGCCGCTACGGCGGCGAGGCCATCCAGCGCCGCGAGCGCGCGCGGGCCCTCGCCAACGCGCGACGCCTCGACTCGCTCCGGACGCGCTTCGTGACGGGCCCGGTGCTCCGCCTCGTTCCGGGCGCCCTACAGGTCTCGTTCGACCCCAACGGCCAGACCCCGCTCGGCGACGCGGGCACGGTGATGACGAACTTCCGCTGGGCCGGCGCCGACGGGGCCGAGCTCCGCGCCCCGTCCGGGGCGCTCGTGAGCCCGCGGTGGGACTGGATCCAGGTGCCCCTCGCGGCCGCGGCGGGCCCGAGTCCGGGCGTCCCGGGCGCCGCGGGGGCCACGGGTGCCGACAGCGCGGCGGTGGCGGCCCGGAGCCACGCCGCGACCCTTCCGGTGGCGGGCCCGCTGGCCGAGGATCGCGTGATCGAGGGGGATGGCTGGCGGCTCACGCTCAAGGCCGGCTGGCGCGTGAGCCGCGTGGGGTCGCGCGTGGAGCTTCGGCCGCCGGCCCCCTGAATGCGGACCTAGCCGAGCGCGGCGACCATCTCCCCCTGCTGTGCCGCCGAGAGCGGCAGCAGGGGAAGCCGCGGCCGTCCGCCCACGCGCCCGACGCGGTCGAGCGCGGCCTTCACGCCGGGCACGCCGAGCCTGGCGACGATCACGTCCGCCATGACCTTGAGCGGCGCCTGCGCCGCGGCCGCGCGCGCGGCGTCGCCCGCGCGCACCGCCGCCAGCACCTCGCGCGCGAGGCCGGCCGCGAAGAGCGACACCGCGAGGATCCCGCCCCGCGCCCCGGCCTCGAGCCCGGCCTGCAGCGCCGAGCCGCTGCCCGTGATCACGCTGAACGCGTCCGACTGCGCGGCGAGGAACCCCTTCAGCATCGCCACGTCGCCCGAACTGTCCTTGATGCCGATCACGTTCGGGTGCCGCGCGAGCTCGGCCACCAGGTCGGCGGGGAGCGCGAAGTGCATGTACTTGGGGATGTTGTAGAGCATCACGGGCAGCGGGGAGCCGTCGGCGACGCGCTGGTAGTGCGCGGCGAGGGCCTCGCGGGTCATCGCGTTGCTGTAGTAGTGCGGCGCCACCACGAGCACCGCGTCGGCCCCCGCGTCGCTGGCGGCGCGGCACCGCGCGAGGCACTGGCGCGTGGACTCCGCGCCGGTGCCGACGATGAGCCACCGGTCGCGCGGTACGACCTCGCGCGCCGCCGCCGCGAGCAGCGCGCGCTCCCCCTCGTCGAGCAGCGCGGCCTCCCCCGTCGAACCGGCGACCACGATGCCGTCGAGCCCGTCGGCGAGGTGGGCGCGCAGGTTGGCCTGGAAGCCGGGGACGTCGAGCGTCTCGTCCTCGCGGAAGGGCGTGACGACGGGGGCGAAGATGCCGCTGAGGGCCTTGGTCATCCGTTGAGGAACTCCATGCCGGGGCCGAAGCCGCCGCTCATCGGCTCGACGGAGGGACCGGAGCCGGGCTCCACGATCGGCTGCGCGCCGGTCGCGGTCGAGGGGCGGCGGAACGTGTCGAGCTTGAGCTGGAAGTCGCTCGGCCGGGAGCTCGCGGCGAGCGCCACCCCGAAGTCGACCGTGCCGTTCACCACGAGCTCCTCGAGGTGCTGGTCGAAGGTCTGCATGCCGTACTGCTCGCGCCCGTCGGCGATGAAGTCGCGGATCTCGCCGATCCGGTCCCGGTCGAGCATGAGCTCGCGGATCGTCGGCGTCACCATCATGATCTCGAGCGCCGCCACGCGCCCCTTGCCGTCCTTGCGCGGGAGGAGCCGCTGCGAGATCACCGCGTGCAGCGATTCGGCCAGGCGCACCCGCACCACGTCCTGCTCCTCGGGCGGGAACATCGCGAGGATGCGGAGCACCGTGCTCGTCGCATCCGGCGTGTGGACGGTGGAGATGAGCAGGTGCCCCGTCTCCGCGGCCTTCATGGCGGTGTCGATCGTCTCGGCGTCGCGCATCTCGCCGATGAGCACCACGTCCGGGTCCTGGCGGAGCGCCGCGCGCAGCCCCATCCGGAAGCTCTCCGTGTCGACGCCGATCTCGCGCTGCGTGATCGAGCTCTGCAGGTCGCGGTGGAGGAACTCGATCGGGTTCTCGAGCGTGACGATGTGCTTGTTGAGGTGCTGGTTGATGTGGTTCAGCATCGCCGCCATCGTCGTGCTCTTCCCCGACCCGGTCACGCCGGTGACCAGCACCATCCCGCGCTCGGCCTCCGCCACCCGCTTGAGCACTGGCGGCACCGCCAGCTTGTCGAAGCTCGGCACCTCGAACGGGATGACGCGCATCACGATCATGAAGCTCGAGCGCTGCCGCAGGATGTTCACGCGGAAGCGGCCGATGCCCGGCGCGCCCCAGGAGCAGTCGTAGTCCTGCAGCTTGTCGATCCGCGCGCGGTCGTCGTCGTTGGGGATCAGCCGCAGCGCGATCGACCGCGTCTGGTCGGGCGTGAGCGCCTGCTTGGTGAGCGGCACGAGCCGCCCGTCGATGCGCGCCCGGAAGACGTCGCCCGCCTTGATGTGCAGGTCGCTCGCGCCGCGGTCGACCGCGGCCTTGATGATCTTCTCCATCACACCGGTCCGTGAGGGGTGGTCAATCGATGTGGCGTTCGTGCGGCGGGCGCACCACCGGTTGCTCGCCGGTGGGATCCCGCGACGGCAGGCCGCGCCGGTCGGTCGCGCGGCGGCCCTCCCCGGACGGCATCCACGCCGCCGACGGCACGCCGTTCTGCAGGTCGTGCGACTGGTCGAGCCACCGCCGCTCCACCCACCCCAGCCCGATGAGGATGACCATCACGGTGAGCGTGGAGCCGAGCGCCTCGACGAAGTGGCCGGCCCCCACGGTGAGCCCGAGCGCGGCCACCACCCAGATGGTCGCCGCCGAGGTGAGCCCGGTGATCTGCCCGCGCGTGTGCAGGATCGTCCCGGCGCCGAGGAAGCCGATGCCGGTGACCACCTGCGCCGCGATGCGGCCGGGATCGCCCCCATGCACCGCCGCGAGCCCCATCGAGAGGTCCATGAGGATCGCCGAGCCCACGCAGATCAGGATGTTCGTCCGCAGCCCGGCCGGCTTGCCGCGCAGCTCGCGCTCCAGGCCGATGCCCCCGCCGACCAGCAGCGCGATCACGAGCTTGGCGGCGAGGTCGAGGCGGAACGCCTCGACGATCAGGTCATTGAGCGGCATCGAGCCCCATCCGCGCGCGCACGGTGTCGAGGGTCTCCCGCGCGACCGCGCGCGCGCGCCGCGCCCCGTCGGCCAGCAGCGCGTCGACTTCCGCCGGATGCGCCGTGAGCTCGGCCGCCCGCGTCCGGATGGGCGTCAGTTCCGCCATCATGTGCCCGTGCAGGACCTTCTTGCAGTCCATGCAGCCCCACTGCGCGCCGCGGCAGTTCGCCTCCACCTCGGCCACCGTCGCCGGCGGCGAGAAGGCCCGGTGGAGCTGGTAGACCACGGGACAGCGGTCCGGCTCGCCGGGGTCGCTCTTCCGCTGCCGCGCGGGGTCGGTCACCGCCGGCCGCAGCTTCTCCCAGACCTGCTCGGGCGTCTCGAGGAGGCCGATCGTGTTGCCGATCGACTTCGACATCTTCGCCTGCCCGTCGAGCCCCACGATCCGCCGCGTGGGCGTGAGCCGCGCCTGCGGTTCGGGCAGGAACGGCGCGTCGGGCGCGAAGCGGGCGTTCCAGTTCCGCGCGATGACGCGCGAGAGCTCCAGGTGCTGCACCTGGTCCTCCCCCACCGGCACCAGGTCGGCGAGGTACAGGAGGATGTCCGCCGCCTGCAGCACAGGATAGTTGAGGAGCCCGGCCATCACCTGCTCCTGCCGCCCCGCCTTGTCCTTGAACTGCACCTGCCGCTCCAGCTCGCCGAGCGGCGTGATGGTGTTGAAGATCCACGCGAGCTCGGTGTGCTCCGGCACGTCCGACTGCACGAAGATCACGCAGCGCGCGGGGTCGAGCCCCGAGGCCAGCAGCGAGATCGCCATGTCCCGCGTGCGGCGCCGCAACTCCTCCGGCACGAACGGGATGGTGATGGCGTGGTAGTTTACGATGCAGAAGAACGACGGATGCTCGTGCTGCAGCGCGACCCAGTTCTTCACGGCCCCCAGGTAGTTGCCGATGTGGAGCTCGCCGGAGGGCTGGATCCCGCTGAAGATGCGTGGCATCCCACGAAGTTACGGAGCGACCGATGGGGCATCAACCGGAGCGCGCGGCGCTCCTCGAGGTGGCGGTGCGCGCGGCACGCGAGGCGGCCGGCGTGATCCGGGCGGCGGCGCCGCGCGTCCGCGCCCTCGACTGGCGGGAGAAGGGGCCCACCGACTTCGTCAGCGAGGTCGATCTCGCCGCGGAGGAGCGCATCGTCGCGGTCGTCGCGCGCGAGCTCCCCGGCGCCACGCTCCTGGCCGAGGAGACGGCGGCCGCCACGCCGCCGGCGCGCGTCGCGCACGGCCTCGCCGTGGTGATCGACCCGCTCGACGGGACGACGAACTTCCTGCACGGCTACCCCGAGTACGCGGTCTCCATCGCGATCCTCGACGGGGGCGAGCCGGTGGCCGCCGTGGTCCTCGACGTGCCCGGCGACGAGTGCTTCACGGCCACCGCCGGCGGCGGCGCGTTCCTCGACGGTGCCGCGATCCGCGTCAGCGCCATCGCCGACCCGAAGCGCGCGCTCATCGGCACCGGCTTCCCGTTCAAGGACCCGGCCGAGATCGCGCCCTACCAGGCGCAGATGTCCCGCGTGATGGCGGAGGTGAGCGGCGTGCGGCGCCCCGGCGCGGCGAGCATCGACCTCGCGAGCGTCGCCTGCGGCCGGTTCGACGCCTTCTGGGAGAACGTCCTGTCGCCCTGGGACTTCGCGGCGGGGATGCTGCTGGTCCGCGAGGCGGGCGGCCTGGCGACCGACCTCGCGGGCGGCCACCTGCGGGCGCTCGGAGCGTCGTCGGTGCTCGCGGGCAACCCGGGGATGCACGCCTGGCTCCAGGCGCTGCTGCGCAGCGACTGAGCTCCGGCCGCGCCGACCGTGCCGACCGTGCCGTCGAACGGTACTAGATTCGTTCAGTCTGCGATCCGCCCTCCGCCTTCTGCCATCCGCCAGCTGCCCATGCCGCTCGTCGAGTGCGTCCCGAACTTCTCCGAAGGCCGTCGCCCCGAGGTCATCGCCGCCATCCGTGACGCCATCGCGGCCGTGAAGGACGTCGTCGTGCTCGACGTCTCGAGCGACGCCTCGCACAACCGCACCGTCGTCACCTTCGTCGCCCCCGTCGCCACCGCGGGCGACGCCGCGTTCGCCGGCATCCGGAAGGCCAGCGAGCTCATCGACCTCAACCACCACCAGGGCGAGCACCCGCGCATCGGCGCCACCGACGTCTGCCCCTTCATCCCGCTCGAAGGGGCGTCGATGGAGGACTGCATCGTCCTCGCGCGCACCACCGGCGAGCGCGTCGGCAAGGAACTCGGCATCCCCGTCTTCCTCTACGAGCGCGCCGCCACCCGCCCCGACCGCGTGAACCTCGCCGACATCCGGCGCGGCGAGTTCGAGGCGGCGCGCAGCGAGATCGGCACCAACCCGAACCGCGTCCCCGACTTCGGGCCCAACGCCATCCACCCCACCGCCGGCGCCACCGTCATCGGTGCCCGGCCGTTCCTCGTCGCGTTCAACGTGTACCTCGGCGGCAAGGAGAACCTCCCGGTCGCCAAGAACGTCGCGAAGGCCGTCCGCGGCTCCTCCGGCGGGCTCAAGGGCGTGAAGGGCCTCGGCCTCGAGGTCGACGGCCAGGCCCAGGTCTCCATGAACCTCGTCGACCTCGACGCCACGCCGCTCCACCGCGCGTACGAGATGGTGCGGATGGAGGCCGAGGCGCAGGGGGTGACGCCCACCTGGAGCGAGATCGTCGGGCTCGTGCCCGAGCGCGCGCTCTTCGAGGCCGCCGCACGGCACCTGCGCTGGCGCACCTACTCCCCGGACCTCATCCTCGACCGCAAGGTCCGCGCGGCCGTCGCCGGCGGCGAGTCGCTCGCCGGCTTCACGGCGTCCGTCGCGAGCAGCGCCCCGGTGCCGGGCGGCGGGAGCGTCGTGGCGCACACCGGTTCGCTCGCGGCCGCCCTCGCGCAGATGGTCGCCGGGCTCACGGTCGGGCGGAAGAAGTACGCCGCCGTCGACGCCGAGATGCGCGAGCTCGCCCTCCGCGCCGCGCATCTCGTGCGTCGCCTCGCCGAGCTCAAGGACGAGGACGCCGCCGCATACGCGGGCGTGAGCGAGGCCTACAAGCTCCCCAAGGAGACGCCCGAGCAGGTCACCGCGCGCGACGCGGCGATCCAGGCCGGACTGCTGAAGGCGGCCGAGGTCCCCCTCGAGACCGCCCGCTGGTGCGCCGAGGTCGCCCAGATGGCCGCCGTCTGCGCCGAGCGGGGCAACACCAACGCCGCGAGCGATGCCGGCGTCGCCGCGCTGCTCGCCGAGGCCGCCTGCCGCGGCGCGGCGTACAACGTCCGCATCAACGTCGTCGGCCTGCCCGACAAGGCCGCCGGCGCCCCGCTCGCGGAGGAGGCCGAGCGGCTCGTGGCGACGGCGGCCGAGCACGCCGGGCGCGCCACCGCGGCGGTGGAAGCCCAGCTCGGCTAGCGCCGCGAGGCTGGGCGCAGCGACGGACCCAGGGAGGCCCGACCCGCGCGGACCCGTTCGCCGACCGCCCGCGCCGCGCTCACTCCAGCGTCGTGAGGATCCTCGGCCCCTCGGCCGTGATCGCGACCGTGTGCTCGAAGTGCGCGCTGAGCGACCCGTCGAGCGTCACGATCGTCCACTTGTCGCTCAGCGTGCGGGTCGCCGCGCCCCCCGCGTTCACCATCGGCTCGATCGCGAGCGTCATCCCCACCTGCAGCTTGGGCCCGCGCTTGGGCTTGCCGTGGTTCGGCACCTGCGGGTCCTCGTGCATGTTCGCGCCCACGCCGTGCCCGACCAGGTCGCGCACCACCGTGAAGCGCCCGCGCTCCACCACCGCCTCCACCGCCGCGCCGATGTCGCCGACATGGTTCCCCACGCGCGCCTCGGCGATCCCGGCGTGGAGCGACGCCTCGGTCACGTCCATCAGCCGCTGCGCCTCCGGCGCGATCGTGCCGACCGCGTAGGTCCAGGCCGAATCCGTGTGGAAGCCGCCGTAGTGCACCCCGATGTCGATCGTGACGATGTCGCCGTCGGCGAGGATCCGCTTGCGGGACGGGATGCCGTGGACGATCTCCTCGTTGAGCGAGATGCAGATCGAGCCGGGGAAGCCGTAGAGGCCCTTGAACGAGGGCGTCGCACCGGCGTGCGAGCGGATGAACGACTCGACCATCGCGTCGAGGCCCCAGGTCGAGACGCCGGGCTGGATCGCCGGCTTCACGTGCTGGTGCGCGGCGGCCAGGATGCGCCCGCCGGCGGCCATCGTCTCGAGTTCGCGGGGGCTCTTGAGCTGGATCATCGCGCGGCGCCCCCGGGCCTCAGCGGCCCACCGCCTGGAGCGCGCGCGCCGTGACCTCGTCGAACGTCCCCGCGGCGTCGATGCGCGCGACGTTCGCGCCCTGCGCGACGTACCAGTCGAGCACCGGCGCCGTCTGCGCCTGGTAGACCCGGAGCCGGTTGCGGATCGCCTCCGGCTCGTCGTCCTTGCGGCGCACGAGCGTGCCGCCGCAGCCGTCGGGGCAGGCCCCGCCCGGCTCGAGCCCGGTGAAGGGCTTCTGCGTCTTGTCGCAGGTCGTGCGCCCGGAGAGGCGCGCGACGAGGAGGTCGTCCGCGATGTCGAAGACGAGGACCACGTCCACCCGCCGGCCGAGCTCGCGGGTGACCTGGGCGAGCCCTTCGGCCTGCGGCACCGTGCGGACCACGCCGTCGAGGATGACGCCCTTGGCCTGCGCCGGCTGCGCCAGCGCCTCCTTCATGATCCCGAGGATGACGGGATCGGGCACGAGGTCGCCGCGGTCCATGAAGGCCTTCGCCTCCAGGCCGAGCGTCGTCCCCTCCTTCACGGCCGCGCGCAGGACGTCCCCGGTGGCGATCTTGGGCACGCCGAGGGCCGCGGCGATGCGCTCCCCCTGCGTGCCCTTTCCCGCGCCCGGCGGCCCGAGCAGGACGACGATCATCCCCTAGAACCCGGCGCCCGCGTTGCGCCCGCGGAAGCGGACGCGGCCCTTCTTCATGAAGCCGTCGTACTTCCGGAGCAGGAGGTGCTGCTGCACCTGCGCCATCGTGTCGAGCGCCACGCCCACCACGATCAGCAGCGAGGTCCCGCCGAACTGGAAGGGGACCGAGAAGAGGTCCGCGAGCCAGATCGGGAGCAGCGCGATGATGGTGAGGAAGATCGCGCCGGGCAGCGTCACCCGCGACACGATGTGCTCGATGTACTCGGCCGTCTTGGCGCCCGGCTTCACGCCCGGGATGAACCCGCCCTGCTTCTTGAGGTTCTCCGAGAGGTCGACCGGGTTGAAGATGATCGACGTATAGAAGAACGTGAAGAAGATGATCAGGCCCGCGGAGAGCACGAAGTAGAGCCAGGTGCCCGGCGCGAGGTAGTCGGCGATGTCGGCCAGCCGCGCCGAGCCCGAGAACTGGGCGAGCGCGCCGGGCACGACGATCAGCGACTGCGCGAAGATGATCGGCATCACGCCGGCCGAGTTGATGCGGATCGGGATGTGGTTGCGGGCGGCCTCGCGCTGCCGGCCCCGCGCCATCGTGCGCTGCGGGATCTGGATCGCGATCCGGCGCGCCGCGAGCGTGATCATCACCACGCCCGCCACCACGCCGACCATCACCACCATCATCGCGAGCAGCGACAGGAGCGAGACCGCCCCCGTGCTCACGAAGCCGACCGTCTGGAAGATCCCCGGCACGAAGCGCTCGACGATCGAGAAGAAGATCAGCAGCGAGGCGCCGTTGCCGAGGCCACGCTCGGTGATCTGCTCGCCGAGCCACATCACGAAGAGCGCGCCGGTGGTCAGGAAGAGCACCATCTGGAAGATGAAGCCCGACCCGGGCGCGATGACCGCGCCCTGCACGCTGGAGGTGAAGAGCGCGTAGCCGTAGCCCTGGACCGCCGCGAGCGCGACCGTGAAGTAGCGCGTCCACTGCGTGATGCGCTTCCGCCCCTCCTCGTCCTTCTGGAGCTTGTCGAGCTGGGGGATCACCGCCGCGCCGATCTGCATGAAGATCGACGCGGAGATGTACGGCATGATGCCGAGCGCGAAGATCGTCGAGCGCGAGAGGTTGCCGCCCACGAACAGGTCGTACAGCCCGAGCAGCCCGCCGTTGCCCTGGTTCTGGAAGAACGCGAGCATCGCCGTGACGTCGACGCCCGGCGCCGTCACGTGCGAGCCCACCCGGTAGATCACCAGGCAGAGGAACGTGAAGGTGATCTTCTGCCAGAGCTCCGGCGTGTTCCGGATGTTGCCGAGCGCCTCGCCCACCTTCGGCTGTGCCATCTTACTCCTCGACCTTGCCGCCCGCCGCGACGATCTTCTCGCGCGCCGAGCCGCTGACCTTGAGGCCGCGCACCGTCACCGCGCGGTCGATCTCCCCGTTGGCGAGCAGCTTCGCCGGCCCCTTCGCGAGCTTCACCAGCCCGGCGGCCGCCAGCGTCTCCATCGTCACCTCCGCCCCCGTCACGAGCGCGAGGTCGGCGAGGCCGACCACCTGGTGCTCGATCCGGAACGGGTTGGTGAAGCCGCGCTTCGGCACGCGCCGCGTGAGCGGCATCTGGCCGCCCTCGAAGTGCGGCTTGTTGCCGCCCGGCCCGTGATGGCCCGCGCGCGCCTTGATGCCCTTGTGGCCCTTGCCCGACGTCTTGCCCGTGCCCGAGCCCGGACCGCGCCCGAGGCGCTTCCGGTTCCGGTGCGAGCCCGGCGCCGGCGCCAGGCTGTTCAGCGTGATCTTCTCGTCGCTCATCGTCACTCCTGCACCGGCGTCACTTCCACGAGATGACGCACGCGCTTGATCATGCCACGAAGCGACGGCGAGTCCTGGTGCACCACCGAGTCCTGGTGGTGCTTGAGGCCCAGGGCCTCCAGCGTCGCGTTCATGACCTTGTTGTGGCCGATGCCGGAGCGCACCTGCGTGATGCGCACCTTCCCCTCGGTGAGGGTGTTGGGCTCGGTCTTGGCCGGGCCTCGGCCCGGGTGCCACACGAACGTCCGCGGCATGTTACACGACCTCCTTCGACTTCGCGCGCGACTTGTACGGCAGCGAGGCGACCTCGACGCCGCGCTCGCGCGCGACCTGCTCCACCGTCGTCAGGCTCTGCAGCCCGTCGAGCGCCGCGAGCACCATGTTGTGCGGGTTGGTCGAGCCGAGCGACTTGGTCAGGATGTCGTGGATGCCCACGCACTCCATGATCGCGCGCACCGCGCCGCCCGCGATCACGCCCGCGCCGGGGGCCGCCGGCTTCATCAGGACCTCGCCGGCCCCGTGCTTGCCGACGATCTCGTGCGGGATGGTCGCGCCCGTCATCGGGATCGACACCATCTTGCGCCGCGCCCCGTCCACGGCCTTGCGGACCGCTTCCGAGACCTCGTTCGCCTTCCCCGTCGCGACGCCCACCTTCCCCTGCCCGTCGCCCACGGCGACGAGCGCGTTGAAGCTGAACCGCCGGCCGCCCTTCACGACCTTGGCCACGCGGTTGATCGCGATCACGTTCTCGAGGAGGTCCGAGCCCTCGCGCTCCTGCTGCGGCGCGCCGCCCCGACCGCCGTCCCGGCCGCCGCGGCCCTCGCCGCGCCCGCCGCCCGGGCCGCCACGGCCACCCGGGCCGCCGGGCCC
>CAZPJF010000046.1:0-14251 GCA_964586095.1 uncultured Gemmatimonas sp.
CCCTGCGAGCCGCCGAACACGAGGAGCACCGTCGCGCTCGCGGGGAATCCCCACCGCGCGCGCGCCTCGGCGCGCGCCGGCCGGATGTCGGGCGGCGGCTCGATCGGGTTGCCGGTGTCGATGAACGTGCAGCCGGTGTGCGGGAGGTAGCGTTCCGCCTCGGGGTAGCCGAGGTACGCCTCGCGCGAGATCCGCGCGCTCCAGCGGGCGGTGAGGCCGGGGATCGCGTCGCCGATGTGCTGCACCACGGGGATCCCCCCCGCCCACCCCCACGCCGCGGTGAGCCCGGCCGCGTAGCCGCCCGTGCCGACGATGAGCACCGGCCGGCGCTCGCGGCGCACGGCGTTGAGCGCACCCCACCCGCTCACCGCGCCGCGCAGCGTGCGCCAGTTGCGCCAGACCCTGGGCCGGTAGAGCGGATGCAGGTCGAGCAGGAGGTGCGGGAACTCGGTGGTGGGCAGCACGTCGCGCTCGATGCCGCGCTGGGCCCCCACGAAGAACGGCCGCACGCCCGGCCGTGCGCGCACCAGCGCCCGGGCGATGGCGAGTCCGGGGTAGAGGTGCCCCCCCGTGCCGCCGCCCGTGAAGAGGACCGTCGTCACCGCCGGGCCGCGAGCGGGTCCGTCGCGCCCTCGCCGATCACCCGCTCGCGCTGGCTGCCGATGTTCACCAGGATCCCCGTCATCAGCAGCGAGAGCACCACGTTGGAGCGCCCATACGAGATGAACGGCAGCGTGAGCCCCGTGGTCGGGAGGAGCCCGATCACGACGCCGAGGTGCAGGTACGCCGTCACCACCATGGTGACCGTGAGCCCGATGGCCGCGAACTGCTGGAACGGGGAGCGTGCGAGCTTCGCGATGCGGAAGCCGAGCCATCCCCACGCCGTGTACGCCAGGATGAGCCCCGCCATCCCGAGGAAGCCCCACTCCTCACCCACGTTGCTGCCGATGAAGTCGTTGTACGGGAGCGGGAGGAAGCCGAACTGCTGGCGCCCCTCGCCGAAGCCGACGCCGAAGAGGCCGCCCGAGCCCACCGCGATGAGCGACTGCTGCAGCTGGTGGTTCACCTGCGCCGTGGAGTCGGCGGCGCCGGAGGCGAAGCCGAGGAGGCGCTGCAGCACGTACTCGAGCTTGTGCACGTACTTCCAGAGGAGCGGCGCACCGAGGATGCCGAGCACGACGAAGTGCCCGATCCGCGCGCCGGCAGCGTAGAGCATCACGCCCATCACGAACGTGTAGAAGACGGCCACCGACAGGTCCGGCTCCGCGACCACGAGGGCGCAGAGGACGCCGAGCACCACGAGGAACGGGACGAGCCCCTTGGAGAGGCGGCGCAGCCCCTCCTCCCCGCCCTTCTTCACGATGAGCATCGCCGTCCACATCACCACCGCGAGCTTCCCGAGCTCCGACGGCTGCAGCGAGCCGCCCAGCAGGAAGCGGCGCGAGCCGTTGATGCGCGGCGCGAGCGCGGTGGTGAACGGGAGCACCACCACCACCAGGAGGAGGATGGTGAGCCCCATGAGCGGCCACGCCCACTCGCGCCACCGCTCGGCGTCGACCTTGGCGAAGACCGCGAACACCACCGTGCCGGCGGCGATGCCGGTGAGCTGCTTGGCGAGGTAGTACCAGCTGGGCGCGCCCTTGAGCGTCGCCACGTACGCGCTCGCCGAGTAGAGCGTGGCGATGCCGAACGCGACCAGCGCGGCGGTGACGAGGATGAGCGCCTTGGCCTCGGTGCCCATGCGCCAGCGGTCGCGGATGTGGTCCGCGCCCTGGGCCCGCGCGCCGCGCGGGGTGGTGCGTCCGTCCCGTGCCGCGGGGGCGCCGCCGAGGACGCCGGCGGGGGCGGTCACGATCCGGGCGCGAGGCGACGGAAGGTCGCCCCGCGTTCCGCGTAGTTCTTGAACATGTCGTAGCTGGAGCAGGCAGGAGCGAGCAGGACCACGTCCCCGGGCGCGGCGAGCGCGCGGGCACGGGCGATGACCTGCTCGAAGGACGATCCGAGCCGCTCCAACGGCACCCGCCCCGCGAGCGGCGCGGCGAGGTCCTGGTCGATGATCGGCGCGGCCTCGCCGTAGGCGAGCACCGCCTTGGCCTTCGCGAGGATCGCGTCGAGCATCGCGATGTACGGCTCCCCCTTGTGGCGGCCGCCGAGCAGCAGGATCGTCGGGCGCGTCATCCCCTCGAGCGCGACCCGCGCCGCGCCGATGTTGGTCGCCTTGGAGTCGTTCACCCAGAGCACGCCGCCGAACTCCCCCACCGGCTCGAGGCGATGCTCGATCGCCCTGAAGCTCATGAGCCCCGCGGCGAGCTTCGCGCGGCCGACGGTGGTGCGGTCGGCCGGCACCGCCTCCCACACCGCGAGCGCCGCGCAGAGCGCGTTGGCGACGTTGTGGTCGCCGAGCAGCGGGAGGAGGCGCCGCTCGAGGAGCGGCTGCCCCGCGAGCACGAGCTGGTGCGCCGCGGCGTCGTACCAGGCCTCCGCGCCGTCGGGGCGGAGCGAGAAGCGGCGCGAGAGGCCCGGGACGCGCGCCGTGCGGCGGAGCGCCTCCGCGTCGTCGCCGTTCACCACCCGCACCGAGGTCGCCGTGGCGTTGCGGAAGAGGAGGTCCTTGTCGGCGTAGTACTCCTCGAGGGTCGCGTACCGGTCGAGGTGGTCGGGCGCGAGGTTGGTGAGCACTGCCACCGCCGGCGCCACGCTCGGCGTGTCGTGGAGCTGGAAGCTCGAGAGCTCGAGGACCATCCACTCGGGGAGCGCGCCGGCGCCCGCGGCCGCCGCCTCCCGCACCGGCCACGCGTCGAGCGCGACCTGCGAGAGCGGCGTGCCGATGTTCCCCGCTTCCACCGTCCGGTGCCCCAGCGCGCGCAGCAGGTGCGCGATGAGCGCGGTGACGGTCGTCTTGCCGTTGGTGCCGGTGATCGCGACGTACGGCACGCCGGGGAGCGCACGGAGCGCGACCTCGACCTCGGAGAGGACGGGCGTCGCGGTCGTGGCGGCCGCGAGGAGCGGCGGCGCGGTGGGCGGCACGCCGGGCGAGACGACCACCGCCCCCGCGCCCGCGATCCGGTCGAGGTCGTGGTGGCCCGCGTCGGCCGCGATCCCCTCGGCCCCGAGCGCCGCAGCCGCGGCCCGCACCGCGTCGCCGGTGCCGGCGTCGCTCGCGTAGACCTGCGCCCCCGCGCGCGCGAGCAGCCGCGCCACCGCCTGGCCGCTCGCACCGAGCCCGATGACGGCGACCTCGCCGCGGGACGCGAGCGCGCGGAGGGCGTCGGTCACCGGATCTTGAGCGTCGACAGCGCGACGAAGGCGCAGAGCGCGCCGAGGATCCAGAACCGGATCACCACCTGCGTCTCGGGCCAGCCCTTGAGCTCGAAGTGGTGGTGGATCGGCGCGCGCAGGAACACGCGGTGCTGCTGGGCGTACTCGAGCCCGTGCTTCCGCTTGCGCCACTTGAAGGCGGTCCGCTGGATGATCACCGACATCGTCTCGGCCACGAACACGAAGCCGACGATGAGCACCAGGAACTCGCTCTTGAGCAGGATCGCGGTGGCGCCGAGCGCGCCGCCGAGCGCGAGCGAGCCGGTGTCGCCCATGAAGACCTGCGCCGGGTGCGCGTTGTACCAGAGGAAGCCCACCGCCGCGCCGAAGATCGCCGAGCAGAAGATGGTGAGCTCCCCCGCCCCGCGCAGGTAGAGGATCTGCAGGTACTCGGACGCGTCGAAGCGGCCCATCACGTAGGCGAAGACCGCCATGGTGAGCATCGCGATCGCCATGAGCCCCGCCGCGAGCCCGTCGAGCCCGTCGGTGAGGTTCACCGCGTTGCTCGTGCCGGTCATCACGAAGGTCACGAAGGGCAGGTAGAGGATCGCCGGCGTGAAGATGAGCAGCGTGTACTTGTAGAACGGGAGCGTGACCGAGGCGCCGGGCAGGGTGTTGAGCGGGAAGTAGAGCAGGACGAGCCCGAGCGAGAGCCCGATCGTCACCTGCCCCGCGAGCTTGTAGCGCTCCACGAGCCCGTCGTTGCGCTTCCCCTCGCGCTTCTGCCGGAGCTTGAGGTAGTCGTCGAGGAAGCCGATCGCGCCCATGAGGAGCGTGACGATGAGCGCGAGCCAGACGTAGCGGCTGTCGAAGCGCATCCAGAGGAGCGTGGAGACCGTGATCGCGGCGAGGAGGATCAGCCCGCCCATGGTCGGCGTCTTCCCCTTCCCGGCGTGCGTCTCCGGCGTGCCGGCGCGCACCACCTGGTGCACCTGCATCCGCTGCAGCCGCCGGATGACCAGCGGCCCGATCACGAAGCAGAAGAGCAGCGCCGTGATCGCCGCGCCGGCCGCCCGGAACGAGATGTAGCGGAAGATGTTGAACCCGCTGACGTACGGCTGGAGCGGCAGGAGGAACTCGTAGAGCATCTCAGCGGCCCGCGGTCGTGGGGAGGGGATGGTGCGGGGTCATCTCAGCGCTCCGCCCAGGCCGTGAGCAGCGGGAGCATCCGCTCGAGCTTCACGCCGCGCGAGGCCTTGAGCAGGATCGCCGCCTCGCGGGCGAGCCGCGGCTCGAGCCGCGGCCAGAGGTCGTCCACGTCGGCCGCGACGAGCACGCGCGGGTCGCCCTTGGCGAGGGCCTCGAGCGCGGGGCCGAAGTCGCCGATGCCGGCGACGAGCTCGAAGCCCGCCGCGAGCGCCGCCTCCGCCACCTCGCGGTGCGCGCGGGGCGCGTGCGCGCCCAGCTCGCGCATGGTGCCGAGGACCGCGACGCGCTGGCGGCCCGCGCCGAGGTCGGCGAGCAGCGCGAGCGCCGCCCGCGCCGAGCCCGGGTTCGCGTTGTAGGCGTCGTTGATGAGCAGGGCCTGCCCCAGCGGCGCGACCTGCGACCGCATGGGCGGCGCGGGCATCGACGCGAGCCCCACCGCGATGTCCTCCGCCGCGAGCCCGAACTCCCGGCCGATCGCGATCGCGAGCAGCGCGTTCCGGAGGTTGTGCGTGCCGCGCAGCGGCACCTCGTAGCGCTGGCCGTCGAGGTCCACCCAGCCGCGTCCGTCGGCGTGCAGGCCGTGCGCGGCGCCGAGCATCGGCGCGATCACGCGCCCGGCGCGGCGCGCCGCCTCCTCCACCACCGCCGGCTCGCCCCCCGGCACCACCGCGATCGCCACGTCGTCCGTGAGCGCCATCTCCTCGGCCATCACGCCCGCGAGGTCGCCGAGGCCCTCGAGGTGCTCCTCCTGCACCGTCGTGATCACGGCGATGTCGGGGAGGATGATGTCGCGCAGCAGCGCGATCTCGCCCGGCTCGTTCGTCCCCGCCTCGATCACCGCCACGTCGGCCGCGTCGGGGAGCGCGAGCAGCGTGAGCGGCACGCCGATCCGGTTGTTCAGGTTGCCGGTGGTGGCGTGCACGTCGTAGCGCGCGCCGAGCACCGCCTTGAGGAGCTCCTTGGTGCTCGTCTTGCCGTTGGACCCGCCCACCGCGATCACCGGCTTGCGCCAGGCGAGGCGGCGGTAGCGGGCGAGCGCGCCGAGCGCGACGAGGGTGTCGGGCACCTCGAACACGGGGACGCCGAGCGTGGAGGCGAGCCGGGCATCGCGCACCACGAGCGCCCCGGCGCCGCCGGCGACCGCCTCGCGCAGGAACTCGTGCGCGTCGAACTGCTCCCCCGTGAGCGCGACGAACACCGCCCCCGGCACGAGGCGCCGCGTGTCGGTGCCGACGCCGTTGAGCGGGCGCGCGTCGGCCGGCCCGCCGCCGAGCGCCTTGGCCACGCGCTCGAGGGTCCAGAAGCGGTCCGTGCCCACCGGCACGAACTGCACCGGGCGCCGCGAGGCGCCCACGTTCGCGGCAGGGATGCGGGCGGCGTGCGTCATCGCGTCACTCTCCATCTCCCGTCCTTCAGGAGGTCGTGCACGATCGCCTTCTCGTCGAAGGGGAGCGTGGTGGTCCCGCGGATCTGGTAGGTCTCGTGGCCCTTCCCCGCGAGCAGGACGACGTCCTTGGTCGGGTCGGCGAGCTCGAGCGCGTGCTGGATCGCCGCGCGGCGGTCCTCGATGCGGTCGTACGTGCCCTGCGGCAGCGGCGCGCAGATGTCGTCCAGGATCCGCTCGGGGTCCTCGGTGCGCGGGTTGTCGCTCGTGATCACCAGGTGGTCGGCATGCGCGCGCGCGGCCTGCGCCATCAGCGGCCGCTTGCCGCGGTCGCGGTCACCGCCGCACCCGAACACCACGATGAGGCGGTCGGGGGTGAAGGGGCGCAGTGCGACGAGCGCGCGCTCGAGCGCGTCCGGCGTGTGCGCGTAGTCGCGCAGCACGGTGGGGTGCTCGCTCAGCATCTCGAGCCGGCCCGGCACCTGCGGGAGCGTGCCAAGCCGCGCCGCGACCTCGGCGACGTCGGCGCCGAGCGCGATCGCCGCGGCCGCGGCGCCGAGGGCGTTCCCCACGTTGAAGTCGCCGATGAGCGGCAGCGCCACCCGCGCGGTGTGGCCGGCGGCGTGCAGCGTCCACTGGCTCCCCCGCTGGTCGAACCGGACCTCGCTGGCGCGCACGTCCGCGGTGCCCAGCCCGAACCGCACCGTGCGCGGCGCCGCCGGGAGCCGGCGCCACGACTGGTCGTCGGCGTTCACCACCGCGACCCCCTGCGGCCCCAGCAGCCCCACGAGCAGGGCCTTGGCCGCGAGGTAGTCGTCCATGGTGCCGTGGTAGTCGAGGTGGTCGCGCGTGAGGTTGGTGAACACGGCGGCGTCGAAGGTCACGCCGAGGACGCGCCGCTGGTGCAGCGCGTGCGACGAGACCTCCATGGCGACCGTGCGCACGCCGCGGTCCACGAGCGCGCGCAGCACGCGCTGCAGCTCGATCGGCCCGGGCGTGGTGAGCCCCTCCCCGCCGGGGAGCGTGCTCCCCTCGCTGCCGACCAGCACCCCCAGCGTCCCGATGCTCGCGCTCGGCGCCGCGGGCTCATCGAGGAGGTGCCGGAGGATGCCGACCGTGGTCGTCTTGCCGTTGGTGCCGGTCACGCCGACGAAGCGGAGCTGCGCGGCCGGCTGGTCGTGGAAGGCGGCGGCGGCGACCGCGGCCGCGATGCGGCCCTCCTTCACCACGAGCGCCGGCAGGTCGGTCCCCGCCGGATCCTCGGCGATCACGAGCGTCGCGCCGAGCCCGGCGGCGAGCGGCAGGTAGGCATGCCCGTCGCGCGCGCTGCCGCGCACGGCCACGAAGCCGCTCTGCGGCACCAGCCGCCGGCTGTCGTCGGTGAGGGCGTAGATCTGCTCGGGCAGGGTGCCGCGCACGGACACGAGCTGCCCCGCGCGCGCGAGGGCGTCGCGGAGCCGCGCGACCGGCGCGGGCACGCTCATCGGGGTGATCCTCATCGCTGGGCCGCCAGTCTCACGGTGGTCCCGGCAGGGAGCACCGTCCCCGCCGCGGGCGACGTCTCCGCCGCCTGGGATGAACGCACGAGCGCCACGCGGAAGCCGGCGCGGTGCAGCTCGCGCACCGCCTGCCGCGTGGGGAGCCCGCGCACGTCGGGCACGGGACGCGTCGTCACGACCTTCTTGGGCGCCGCGGCGGGCGCGCCGAGCTCCACCACGAACGGCGCATGCTCGGCCTCCGCCTCCGCCGCGGCCTCCGCCGCCTGCTCCTGCACCTGCGCCACCGTGGTCTCCGCCTGCGCCGCCTCCGCGCCCGCGAGCCGCACCCGCGGTCCCTCGAGCTTGCGCGGGTCGAGCGCGGCATCGCGCGCGGCGATCGCGGCCTCGAGCACCACCTTGGAGACCGGCGCGGCGATCTTGCCGCCGTAGTAGGCGCCCTCCGGGTCGTCGAGCTTGACCAGGATCACCAGCTGCGGCTCGTCGGCGGGGAAGATCCCCACGAAGCTCGCCGTGTAGGAGCCCGTCTCGTACCCCTTGCCGTCGGCGCGCACGCGGCGCGCGGTCCCCGACTTCCCCGCCACCTGGTAGGTGGAGAGCTCGGCGCCGGTGGACGTGCCGCTCGACACCACGTCGCGCAGCAGCGTGCGCATGGTGCGCGCCGTCTCCTTCGACATGATCCGCCGGACCACGCGCGGCCGGGCGCGGTGCAGCACCTCGCCCTCCTCGGTGCGGATCTCCTTCACGAGCACCGGCTCGAGCAGCTCCCCCCCGTTGGCGATGGCGCCGTACGCCAGCGCGAGCTGGAGCGGCGTGACCGCGATCTCGTACCCCATCGCGAGCGAGGCCTGCGAGACGCCGGACCACTCCTTCACCGGGCGCAGGCGCCCGTTGGACTCCGACGGGTACGGCAGGCCGGTGGCCATGCCGAAGCCCGCGTCGCGCAGCGCCTCGTACTGCTCGCCGGGCGTGAGCCGCGCCGCGAACTGCACCATGCCGATGTTCGACGAATGCCGGATGACCTCGGCGAAGGTCATCGCGCGGGCCTTGTGCACGTCGGTGATGGTGCGCCCGCCCAGCGTCCACGAACCGTCGTGGGTGTTCACCATCTCGTCGAGCGCCACGCGCTCCCGCTCGAGCAGCGCGGCGGCCACGAACGGCTTGAGCGTGGAGCCGGGCTCGTAGGGCTCGGTGAGCGCCGTCGCGCCGCTCGCGTCGGCGCGGGCGCGGCGGCTCGCCAGCGCCCGGATCTCGCCGGTGTGCGGGTCGAGCACCACGATGTCGCCGCCGCGGGCGTTCATCCGGGTGATCGCGTCGGTGAGCGCGCGCTCGGCGATGTCCTGCAGCCCCTGGTGCAGGGTGAGCACCGCGCTCCGGCCGGGCACGGGCGACTCGTACCGCTCGTCGGGCGAGGAGAGCGGCCCCACGCGCCCGGCCTTCACGAGCACGGTGCGCCCCGGCGTCCCGCGCAGGACGCCGTCGAGCGCGGCCTCCACGCCCCCCACGGCGCGGCCGTCGCGGTCCACGGTGCCAAGGAGGCGCCGCAGGCCGTCGGTCGCCGGCGGCACGCGCTCCAGCACCGGGCGCGGATGCACGCCGCGCATCGCGAGGAGGTCCTCGACGTCGCTCGAGAGGAAGCGGCCCGGGAGCTCGACCCACTTCCGCGTGCGGTCGGTGGCGCGGCGCACGAACTCCGGCGGCACCGCCATCCGCCGCAGCGCCGCGGCGAGCGCGGCGCGGTCCTTCACTTCGGTGGGGGCGACATCGAGCCGGACCAGCGGCCGGCTCGCCACGAGCACCGTCCCCGCGGCATCGAGGATCGCGCCGCGGGCGGCGGGGATCTCGGTCTCCACCTTCTGCTGGCCCTCCGCGCGCGCGCGCCAGCGCTCGGCCTGCCCCACCTGCACCCAGGCGGCACGACCGAGCAGCGCAACGGCGAACGAGAGGAAGGCGACGTGGACGATGCCCACGCGGCTGAGGCGGATCACTGCGGCGGGGTTTCCCTGGAGGGGCGTGGCAGGCGGACGACGAGACTCTCGGGCGGCACGCGCATGCCGAGCCGTTCCTCGACCGTGCGCGCGAGCCGGGCCCGGCTCGACGCATCGCGGATCGCCCCCTCGAGGGCGGCCTGCTGCGCGGCGAGCGCGTCCCGGCGTTCGCGCAGCTCCCGCAGCTCGCGCGCCTGCGCGAGCCCGGTACTGCGCCTCCATATGACGCCCGTGGCCACTGTTACGAAACCGAGCAGCCCGAGGAACACCACCGTCCGGCCTTTCACGTCCCCGCTCCCCTTCCCGTCACAGGTCCCTGCCCTCCGCGCGCCACGTCCGCGGCGCCCGCCGCGGGCTCACGGTCCGGCCTTCCGCCAGACCCGCAGGTGCGCGCTCCGCGCCCGCGGATTGCCCGCGACCTCGGCCTCCGACGCCGTGATCGGCTTCCGCGTCACGACCTCGCCCAGCGCCACGCCGCCGCAGGTGCAGACCGGCTGCCGCGGCGGGCAGGTGCAGGCGGTGCTCCAGTCGCGGAAGGCATGCTTCACCAGCCGGTCCTCGCCCGAGTGGTAGGTGATCACGGCCAGGATGCCGCCGGCCGCCAGCCGGTCGCGCAGCTGCACGAGGCCCCGCGCGAGCCCGTCGATCTCGTCGTTCACGGCGATCCGGACCGCCTGGAAGAGCCGCGCGAACTCCGGCACGCCGCTGCGGGGCCCGAGCACGGCGCGGATCGCGCCAACGAGGTCGTCGCTCACGGCGAAGGGGCGCGACGCCCGGCGATGCACCACCTCGTGCGCGAGCCGGCGCGCCTTGGGCTCGTCGCCGTAGGCCTTGAAGGCGCGGGCCAGCTCGGCCTCGTCGGTCTCGTTGAGCCAGCGGGCCGCGTCGAGCTCGGCCTGCGGGTCCATCCGCATGTCGAGCGGCACGCCCGGGCGGAAGGTGAAGCCGCGCGCGTCCTCGTCGAACTGGCGCGAGCTCACGCCAAGGTCGAGCAGGATGCCGTCGAAGGTGCGCCCGGTGAGGGCGAGGATCGCGTCGACGTCGTCGTGGTTCCCCTCGAGCGCCTCGAACCGTCCCGCGCGGAGGTACGCGGCGAGGCGCGCGCTCGCCTCCTCGCGTGCGGCGGCGTCGCGGTCGATGCCGGTGACGTGCGCGCCCCGCTCGAGCAGTGCGAGGCTGTGCCCGCCCCCACCGAGCGTGCCGTCGAGCACGCGCGCGCCCTCGAGGCCGGAGCCGCCAGCGGTACCACCCGCGGTGGCGCGCGCGGCGAGCGCGTCGCAGACCTCGGGCACGAGGACCGGGGCGTGCCAGCCGGTGGCGTAGTCGGGGGGGATCATGTCTTGCGAAGGATGACGGGACGGTGCCGTGGGGCGAAACGCGAGGCCCGCCGTCGCGGGGCGACGGCGGGCCTCGGTGTCCGCGTGCGGCGGGCCTTACTTACAGAGGGCCTTCACCTGCTGCTCGATGTACGGCGTGAGCTGGTTGAGCCCGCCGAGGATGGCGGCGGCGTTGTCGGGGAAGGCGCGTCCGCCCTGCTGCGTGTAGATGGTCGCATCAGGGATGGTCGCCTGCGCGAGCTTGGCCTCGTCGCAGCTCTTGCTGGCCTGCAGGCCCTGCGCGATCACGTTGATCACGTAGAAGTTCGACGCGCCGATGAGGAACTTGGCGGTCGTCTTGTTCTGCGCGTCGGTGATCGTGCTGTCGGCGAAGTGCAGGTACGGCAGGATGCCCTGGAACATCGGCACGGTCTTGGCCGAGTCCTGGCTGGCGGCGCGGAAGAGCCGGTTGCCGATCGTGAGCGCGAAGCCGCCGATGGCGTTGGCGTCGTCGCCGGCCTCCTTGGCCGAGCGGAGCGCGGCGAGCGCGCTGTCGGGCATGTTGAGCTCGTTGTACGCGACGGCGATCTGCGTCCACCCGTTCGGGATCTTCGGGTTGACCTCGAGCGCGCGCTTGGCCGCGGCGATCGACTGCTGCACCTGGCCGGAGTTCTTCAGCATCTGCGCGTAGAGCTGCCAGAGGTCGGCGTCGTTCGCGAACTTCTGCGTGGCGCGCGCCGCCATCTCGGTGGCCTTCCCCGGCTGGCTGTCGGCCGCGAAGAGCGCGACCATGGTGTTGAAGTAGACGCCGTCGGCGAGCGCCGTGTCCATCTGGACCATCTCCTCGCCCGTCCGGATCGCGGCCTTGTAGTCCTTGGCGGCGGTCAGGATGCGGAACTGGAGCTTGATCAGGTCCATGTCGCCCGGGTTGTCGGCGACGGCCTTGAGCACGACCTCCTTGGCGCGGGCGAAGTCGCCCGTGGAGGCGATCGCCTCGATGACCGTCCCGGCGAGCTGCGCGTCGGTCGGGTTCGCGGCGAGGAGGCGGAGGAAGAGGTCGTTGGACTCGGTGACGTTGCCGAGGGCCTTGTTCTTGTCCGCGGCGACCGCGAGGGCGGCCTTGGAGTTCGGGTCGATCGCGAGGATCTCGTTGGCCGCCGCGAGCATCTCCGCGTCGCCCGCCTGCTTGCGCGCGAGGACGTTCATCTTGCAGTACCGCACGAGCACCGCGTTCGGGTACTCGGCCACGCCGGCCTCGGCGGCCTTGAGCGCCTCGTCGAGCTTGCCGTCGCGCGCGTTGTTCATGCAGCTCTTCTCGTGCGCCAGCTGCTTGCGCGCGTCCTGGATCGACTTCACCAGGCCGGCGACCGCGCGGTCGGGGCGGTTCCCCAGGCTCGGGGGGAGCGGCTGCATGAGCGAGTTGTCGCGCGTGAGCACGATCCACGCCTCGGCCTTGTACTGGTCGCCCTCGCGGGACACGCGCCCGCGGATGTACTCGTCGGCGCGCTGCGCCTTGGCGAGCTGGGCCTCGTCGCTCGGCGCCAGCTGGGCCGTGGTGTCGTAGCCGGACTGCTCGAGGACCGCGATGATGTCCTTGCGGTCGATCACCCACAGCATGCGGGACGGGAACGCACGGATGAGACGGTCACGGAGCTCGTCCGAAGCCTGCGGGCCCGCCACCTTGTCGGCGGAACCGAACACCTGGACCATCAGACGCGGCGTGTCCGGACGGGGGGGCGTCCGCACCGGTTGTGCCTCGACGGTCGCGACCCCGGACACGGCGACGAGCGCCGCGAGGGCGACGAGGGAGCGGGCATGGTGCCGAGCCTTCACTGTCATCTCCTCCAAGTGTTGAACTCTCGTACCCCTGGGCCGGCGGGCGGTTCGGGCCGGTCCCGGGATGGGCGAAGAGGGATTCGAACCCCCGACACCCTGCGTGTAAGGCAGGTGCTCTGACCAGCTGAGCTATTCGCCCCGCGCGCCACCCGGCACCCGGGGGCGTCCACTCACTTCATGATCGCGATCGGGACCAGCACGCAGTAGCCGACGACGAGCAGGATCGGCGCGATCGTCTCGCCGCCCCGCCAGAGGTCGGCGTACCCGAGCACCAGCGACGCGGTCGCCAGCCCCCACCACAGGGCGGGCCGCGAGGCCTTCGCCGACTCCTGTACCATCGCCTTGGTCATAGGGGGAGGAGTCTAGACCAACCGTTAGAGGGTGTCAACAAGAATTGGCCCGCCTTCACGAAGCCTTAATCCGGCGGGTCCCGGGGTCCCGGAGCCCCCTCTCCCAACAAGGCCGCGAGGGCGCTCTCCCGTTCCCGCGCCTCCTGCGCGGCGTCCGCCGCCCGCATCCGCGCCAGCCGCTCCCGGAGCCGCTTGCGCCGCTGCCACCAGAGCGGTCCGAGGAGGAACACCAGGAACACCGAGAGCACGGAGAGGTCGGCCGCGAGCGCGAGCACGCCGTACTGGCGGCGCACCCGGGACCGCCAGCGCCGCTCGAAGTCGGCGCCGGTCAGGCCGTACGCGTTGCGCAGCGCGACCTCGAAGCTCCCGCCCGCTGACCAGTATTCGAACAGCAGGCTCAGCCCCCGGTCGCCCCCCATGGCCGAGAGCTCGGCCACGGCCCGGTGGGCCAGCGCGTAGGCGCGCGAGGCCCGCTCCGACCCCGCGTAGAAGCCGGAGTCGAGCCCCGCCAGCGTCGGGATGCCGCGCCAGATCAGGCCGAACGAGGTCGCGAGCACCTCGTCGCGCCCCCACTCCCCGGCGGCGAAGGAGGCGTAGCCCTCGTCGAACCAGCGGGGCGCGCGGCCGTCGAGCACCTCGGCCAGTGCCAGGTGCGCCAGCTCGTGCCGCAGCACCACGAGCGGGTCGCCCGCGTCCGCCCCCGCGTCGCGCCCCTGCATCACGACCAGCCGCTCGGCCGGGAACGCGAACGCGCCGCCCCAATCGGGTGCGCCCCCGCCGGCCCATTCGCGGAAGGTCGCCCCGTCCGGGGCGAGCATGATGCGCACCGCGTCGCGGAGCCGCGGCAGCCCCGGGAACGAGTCGCGCCGCACCGCGTCGGCGACGAGCGACCGCGCGAGCCGCGCCTCGGCGGCGAAGTGGACCACCTCGAATCGCCCCTCGCGGAGCACGGAGGCCCCGGGCGGCAGGGTGTCCTGCGCGCCACGCGCGGGCGGCGCCCCGCCCAGGGGCGCGCCGAGGAGCGCGCCGCCGAGGAGCGCGACGCGGAGGAGCACGCCGCGGAGCACGCCGCGGAGCACGCCGCGGAGCACGCCGCGCGCGCTCACCCCTCGCGTGCCGGCTCGCCCCCGGTCTCGACGAGCTTCAGCATCTCGCCGCACCGCTTCCCCCACGGGTTGAACTTGTTGGCGGCGAGCCCCGCCCTCCACGCCTCGAGGGCCTGGTCGCGCTCGTCGTTGAACCAGTGCGCGCGCCCCAGCTCGTAGTACGCCTCGATCAGGTTCGGCCCCAGGGCCAGCGTCTTGCGGAAGAACGTCTGCGCGTCCTCGTACATCTCGCGCTCGAAGTACACGAGCCCCAGGTAGAAGTGCGCGTAGAGCGTCGCCTTGCGGTCGTTGTCGAGCCGGATCGCCTT